>JAJXTJ010000105.1 GCA_021783895.1 Pseudomonadota bacterium
CACCAGGTGTTCTGCCGCGAAGGCGGGCAGGTGTCGGCCGGGCAGGATTTGCTGGTGATTGTCGCTGAATGACGAGGCTCGGCCAGCTAAGGCCCACCAAGAAAAGCACTTTCTTGATGACTGCGTATACGCCCAGTTGCCAGCGATCTCCTGGGTCACCGTGAAGTCGACGCCGACGCTGATCAGCGAAATCTCTTGGTCTTCGGTCAGGCCATTGGTATCTATACAGAAAGGCGCGGCTCTTCCGGAAGGCATCGTGCAGAGCGAGAACCACTGAGGACTTGGCTACTTGGCTCGGCTTTTCTGGGAGAAACGGCGTGAGAAACCACGTTTAAGCTTAGCGCCAGGCCACAGCGTTGACAGAAGTTGTCTCGCTATGGCGATAACAGAGGGAGTGATATGGCGAGTGGCAAAAAAACGGGGCCGTCCCGATCACCTGAGACAACGGCTGGAAAGCAAACGAGGTGTGTGGCGCGGCCGCCCCGCATTCTCGCCTATCTGGATGCCGTGGTCCGTCACGGTTCGATCCGGAAAGCGGCGGAGGCGCTGCATATCGCTTCGTCTGCATTGAACCGACGCATTCTCGACCTGGAAAATGAGCTGGGTACCGATCTGTTCGAGAGATTGCCTCGCGGTGTCCGTCTCACCGCGGCGGGTGAGATTTTCATCGGTTACGTGCGCCGCAGTCTTACCGACCTGCAGCTTGTCGGCTCGCAAATCGAACATTTGCATGGTCTCGTGCGCGGACAGGTACGGGTGGCGGCGGCGGAATCTCTCGCCGGCATTTTGCCAGCAGCGATTGCGCAGTTCCACGCAAAACATGAAAGGGTGCGGTTCCATGTACACATCGGTACGCCCGCCTATTTGGTGGCGGCGCTTACCGAAGATTCGGTTGATGTCATCCTGGGACACGAGCTGCCTGAGCACCGGGATATCGATGTGCTCTTGCGGATTGAAAATCCGCTATGCGCGATCGTGTCGCAAACGCACCCGCTTGCGGATCGCACCAGCCTGCGGCTACGCGACTGTCTGGCCTTCCCGATCACGCTAGCCGCCCCCCCGCTTGCCGGCCGCAGCCTGATTGATCGTGCGCTCGCTCGGGCTTCCATTGATTTCGAACCCGCGCTCGTTTCGAACTCGGTGGAGGTGATGAAAACCTATGCGCGCATCAGCCATGCGGTGTGTTTCCAGTTCCGCGCCGGCGCGGGTCTCAACATGGCGAGGGATGGCATGACTGCAATTCCACTCGCTGACCCCGAACTGGCGCACCCGAAATTGATGCTGGCTGTTCGTCGAGGACGGGTACTGCCAATCGCTGCCAGTGCCTTTACAGAGACATTGAAACAGTTTTTTGAAGTGCTCTGATTTTGGCATCACGCCGCGCCGATTATGCTTCTTGTTGCGCACACTCTGCCTGCCCATAATTTCCACATTCGATCAATCCATGACTTAAGGAAAAAATAATGAGGAAATTATTGATATGGCTGTCGCTTGTTTGTGTGCTCCCGAGCGGTGTGGCCGGGGCTGCGGAAAATGTGACAGTGCGATTGAAATGGTTTAATCAAGCCCAGTTCGCGGGCTTCTACGTGGCCCAGACCAAGGGCTACTACAAGAACAGCGGCCTCGATGTGTCGATCCAGCCTGGCGGGCCCGACTTTCCATCCATTCAGATGGTTGCCGGCGGGAACGAACAGTTCGGCGTGACCAGCGCTGACCAGATACTGGTCGCGCGCAGTAAGGGCGTTCCGGTTGTGGCGCTCGCCGTGTTGTATCGCAAAAGCCCGTTCGTGCTGTTTTCGCTCAAGTCATCCGGCATAACCGAGCCTTCCCAATTCCGTGGAAAAAAGATCGGCGTAAAACTCGGCGGCAACGAAGAGCTGGTTTACCGGGATATTCTCAAAAAAGCCAAGATTCCGGCAACGGCACTGACCGAGATACCCGTGAAATTCGACATCACACCCCTTCTCAACGGCCAGGTCGACGTGTGGCCGGGCTATGTCATCAATGAAGTCATCAGTGCGCGGGAGAAGGGCTTTGACGTCAACATCATTTGGCCAGGAAGTTATGGCATCAACCTCTATGCGGATACACTTTTCACCACCGAACGCATGCTGAAGGACAAACCGGAAGTGGTAAAGCATTTCGTTGAGGCCACGCTCAAGGGCTGGCGCTATGCGGTCGTTCACCCGGAAGAGGCGGCGCAAATCACCGTCAAATCCGGCGATGGCTTGAGTTACAGCCATGAACTGGCAATGATGAAGGAAAGTATCCCGCTGCTCTCGCCGGACAAGGCCCCGATTGGTTCCATGGATCTGGCACGATGGTCCGCGTTGCAGGACCTGCTGCTTAAGGGCGGTTTTATTAAGCAGCCGCTGGCCCTGGAACAGGCGTACACGACCCGCTACCTCACGCCTTGATCATGGTTTACGCGGATTACAACGACCGGCTGTACCGTACGCAGGATGATCAGACTATTAAACCGCCGACGGACATGATGCCCATACTAGTAGTCGAAGACGCGGCCGCGGCTTCGAACCCCTGCATTGAAATAAGCAACCTGGCTGTCAGCTTCGATCGGCTCAACGTTATCGAGGACATGAGTTTTACGGTCATGAAGCGGGAATTTGTATCCCTGCTCGGGCCGAGCGGATGCGGCAAGTCAACGCTCCTGCGCATCATTGCCGGCCTGCTGAAACCGAGTGCGGGCAGCGTCCGTTTCGGCAGCCAGCCGGTGGTGGAGGACGGGGTGGCCCCACGTCTGGGAATGATGTTCCAGAAGCCGTTGTTGTTACCCTGGCGCACCACGCTGGAAAACGTCCTGTTGCCGGCAGAGCTGGAATTGGGGGGCAATGCCACCAGTTCCGTGACTGTGGCGCGCGCCAGGCACATGCTGGCTCTCGTGCAACTGGACGACTTCGAGAATGCATATCCGCATTCATTATCCGGCGGCATGCAGCAGCGTGTCGCCCTTGCTAGAACCCTGATGTCCGATCCCGATATCCTGCTGCTTGATGAGCCGTTCGGCGCGCTCGATGAAATGACGCGGGAAACGCTTAACGAGGAGTTGCTGAATATCTGGCGCAGTGCCGATACGAGATTGGAGACAGTGGTAATGGTCACGCATTCGGTGCAAGAGGCGGTCGCGTTGTCCGACCGCATATTCATTTTCGCAACCCGCCCGGCGCGGTTACGCGATGTCGTCCCTGTGCACGTTCCGCACCCGCGCGGGAGCGGCACCATGGAATTTCTGCGCGTGCATGAGCATATCCGGCAATTACTGAGGCAACAGGCATGAAACACGTCAAAATCCCCATCCCGGCGATGTTTATCGTTGCAACGCTGCTGTTCTGGGAAGCGATCGTCCGCCTGTTGGAGATTCCGGCGTATCTCCTACCTCCGCCCAGCGCGGTCTTTGCTGCCTTCAATCTTGCGCTGCTGAATAATTTCCTGGTTACGCTCGTAGAAGCACTCGCGGGCTTCGTGCTGGCCAGCATGATCGCCTTTGCAACGGCGCTGCTCTTCGTGCGTTCCCCATTGCTGGAGCGCGGATTGTTTCCTTTGGCCATCACGCTGAAGACGACGCCGCTGGTTGCGATCGCTCCACTGCTGGTAATTTGGCTTGGCACTGGCTGGTCGTCGAAAATCATCGCCGCCGCGCTGATTTGTTTCTTTCCGGTGCTGGTGAACAGCGTGAAAGGTCTGAAAGCCGCTGATGCCGAGTATTTCGAACTGTTCCAGACGCTCAAGGCGACCAAGTCGCAGGAATTCCGCAAGCTGCGAATCCCATTCTGTCTGCCCTATCTCTTCTCGGCACTGAAGATTTCCTCTTCCCTTGCCATCGTCGGGGCGATTGTCGGCGAATTCGTCGGCGCGACACAGGGACTTGGATACATGATCGTCGTGTCATCGGCGCACCTGGATACCGATAAATTGTTCTCCGCGATCTTTGCCGCGGCATTTGCCGGCATCGCCTTGTTCCAGATACTCAACTGGGTGGAACAGCGCGCTCTGTCATGGAATAAGACTGTAAATGGAGCCATGGAATGAATTATCAGCGGGTTGATGTGTATCGCGTGCCCATGTTCGGCCCGGGCGATATGGGCGGCCTCAAGGCGCTATTGAAAGATGGCGTGGTAGATGCGAACGACATTGTCGCCATACTTGGCAAAACGGAAGGCAACGGCGGCGTGAACGATTTTACGCGGGAGTACGCCTCGCGCACATTTGCACTGACGCTTGCGGCACATATCGGATGTACTGCGGAAGAAGTGGTAAAGCGGGTCGCATTGGTAATGTCCGGCGGCACCGAAGGTGTGTTGAGCCCGCACGCGACCATTTTCACAAGGCGCCTCGTGCCGGATCCGGGCGATGGCGGTTTGCGACTTGCCATAGGCGTTGCGCATACACGTGAATTTCTTCCTGAGGAGCTTGGCGGTGTTGCGCAGATTGCGGAAACCGCGCGGGCAGTACGTGCAGCCATGGAGGATGCGAATATCGTGGATGTCGAGGACGTGCATTATGTGCAAGTCAAGTGCCCATTGCTGACTGCCGAACGAGCCGAGCAGGCGAATGCACGGGGCTTTGCCCCCGTGACCGACAATTCATATGATTCGATGGCATATTCACGTGGCGCTTCTGCGCTGGGGGTGGCGCTGGCTCTGGGCGAACTGCCTGGTCCCGTCGATGCGCAGTCGGTACTCAGCGATTTGAGTCTATTCTCTGCTGTGGCCTCCGCATCCGCCGGCATAGAGTTGACGCATAGCGAGATTGTGGTCATGGGGAACTCGACTTCGTCTGTCGGCGACAATGTGATCGGGCATTCGCTGATGCGAGACGCCATCGATTTACGTGGGGTGCTTGATGCCTTCACCAGTGCCGGGTTGGATGCCTCCAGTGGATTGGGGGATGTCATGAGCCGAGTCGTCAATGTATTTGCAAAAGCGGAATCATCGCCTTGTGGGCGGATTCGCGGATTTCGCCATACCATGCTCGATGACACCGACATCACATCGACGCGCCATGCTCGAGCCGCCGTCGGCGGGCTCATCGCGGGCGTTGCCGGCAATGGCGCATTGTACGTATCAGGCGGCGCGGAACACCAAGGTCCGCCCGGCGGTGGGCCTGTCGCAGTGATTGCACGTTGCACACCTGATCGCACTGCTGAATAAGCGGATGCCTATTGCCAGGGTATTCCATTGAAATTGACTGATCGGAATATATCAATCTGGCGAACACGCTCCGCTCGCTTTGGTGCATAAATTGCCCGCCTCGGCCTCCTTCAATGCCGAGCGCGAGCGCTGGCGCGCCAGCGGCCAGGCCGACTACGCCAGCGATATCACGGTGGCCGAAGCCGCCCCCGACAGCGAACTCGACCTGCCCGAGAACGGCCGCGCCCTCGCCAGCCACGTCGCCGGCAACGTGTGGAAGGTGGAAGTGGCGGCCGGCGCTGTCGTCAAACAGGGCGACCCGCTGGTCATCGTCGAATCGATGAAGATGGAGTTCGCCGTGCTGGCGCCGTGCGACGGCCGGATACATAAAGTCTTTTGTCGTGAAGGCGGGCAGGTGAGCGCAGGGCAGG
>JAJXTJ010000106.1 GCA_021783895.1 Pseudomonadota bacterium
CATTTCCCGAAATCCTGCCTGCACTGCGAAGAGCCGCCCTGCGTGCCGGTGTGCCCGACGGGCGCTTCGTACAAGCGCAAGGAGGACGGCATCGTGCTGGTGGACTACGACAAGTGCATCGGCTGCAAGTATTGCTCATGGGCCTGCCCCTATGGCGCCCGCGAATTTGACGAACACCAGAAGGTGATGAAAAAGTGCACCCTGTGCGTCGACCGGATTTACGACTTGTCCTTGCCGGAAGTCGAGCGCAAGCCGGCGTGCGTGCGGGCTTGCCCGACCAGTGCGCGTCTGTTCGGCGACGTGCACGACTCGGAGTCGGCGGTTTCGGTGGCGATCCGGGAAAGCGGCGGGTATGCGCTGATGCCGGAGTGGGGTACCAAACCGTCCAACCACTACCTGCCAAGGCGCAAGACGCAGATCAGGATACACACTGATGAACTGATGCGCGCCGACAACCCGCTCAAGAAGGAGCGTCTGCTAACGCAACCGGACAAGAGCGAGCCGTCTCTGGACGACGTGACCAGCTGGTAAAAACCTGTTAACCACAGAGGCACATATTATGCAGGTTGGGTTAGGCGCAGTTTTTTTGCGCCGTAACCCAACAAACCCAATCTTCCTTCTAAATGTTGGTTTTGCCTAGAAGCACCTATTTCTGGTGATGCTTGGGTTTGTTGGGTTACGCGATAAATCCGCTAACCCAACCTACATTTTTTGCGGTAATAAAATTTGGAGAATTATTAATGCAACCCGCGTTTTCAGTGATTTTTCTCACCACCCTGATCGGCGCCGGCCAGGGGTTGTTCCTGGCTCTTTATACCGGCCAGGTTTATGTTTTTTTCCATTTGTTGCCTGAGCCGACAGACGGCCGTTTTTATGCGATAGGCAGCCTGATCGCCTTGCTGCTCCTGATCGGTGGATTGGTGGCGTCCTTCTTCCACCTCGGCCATCCCGAGCGGGCTTGGCGCTCGGCGGCGAAATGGCGCACATCCTGGCTGTCGCGCGAAGTGATCGTGTTGCCGGCGTTCATGGGCGTGGTGTTTCTCTATGGCGTGGCGGATAGCCTGGGCTGGCACGCACCGCTCGTCACCTTCGGCACGCTGACTCTGGATGCGACGATGGTGCTCGGCGTGCTCGGCACGGTGCTGTGCTTCGCGTTGTTTATTTGCACCGCGATGATTTACGCCAGCCTGAAATTCCTGCAGGAATGGCATAGCCCGCTGACGGTCGCGAATTACCTGCTCCTCGGCAGTGCTTCAGGATTTACCCTGGCGACGGCTTATTCGGCATATGCCGCACCCGATCTGGTCGGGTTCTACGGCGAATGGGCGATGGTGATTACCTTGCTGGCGCTGATGACACGCTCCGCTTCGCTGGTTCGCAATGCGCGCCTGAAGCCGAAATCCACACTGCAAACGGCAATTGGTGTACGCCACGGTCAGATTGCGCAGAAATCTCAAGGCCTCATGGGCGGGTCATTCAACACCCGCGAGTTCTTCCATGGCAAGGGAGCCGATCTGCTACGCTCGGTCAAATGGGTGTTCCTGGCGCTGGTGTTCGTGCTTCCTTTGCTGCTGCTGGCCGGTGGGCTTGCCTCTTCCATCAGCGTCCTGCTCTCTGCTGCTTTTTTGGTGCAATATCTTGGGCTGCTCGCCGAGCGCTGGTTTTTCTTCGTCCAGGTTAACCATCCACAGAACTTGTATTACCAGACTATTTCCTGAAGGCTGAGTCGGCGAATTTCCAGGGGGAGCGGTTCGTCGCCCCGCTATGCGCGGAGCATCCGGAGTTCAGGGTTGGGGCGAGGCTGGGGTGGAAGGAGCGGAATCATCAGCCTCGAACTTCTCGCGTGGCGGATTGCCGTCATAAACCAAACCACGTCGCCGCTGTAGATAGGCATCCCGCAGAAAGACGTAGCGGTCGATGGCGGCTTCGTCCAGAATTCCCTCTGCGTCAAGCAGGCGCGAGCGGGTATCCACGGTGTGGATGGCAATTGCCGAATTGCGTTCGGGAACCGGTTTATGCTGAGTCACCGGGTCGAAGTGGGAATCCACCACTATTCCAATGGTATCTCGCAGGGTGCTGGGGCCAAGGAGTGGCAGCACCAGATAGGGGCCATTGCCGACGCCCCAATATCCCAGCGTTTGTCCGAAGTCTTCGTTATGTTTGGGCAGGTCCATCGGCGTGGCGACGTCAATCAGGCCGGCAATGCCGACAGAGGAGTTCCAGACCAGACGGCTGAAATCCGAGGCGGATTGGTCGGGTTTGAACTGGAGCAGATCGTTGAGCAGCACCAGTACGTCATCCAGATTGGAAAAGAAATTGCCGACGGCGGTTTGCACCGGATGAGGCATGGCTTTCTTGTACCCTGTGGCAACTGGCTTGAGCACCGCTTTGTCCACCTCGTCGTTAAATTTGTAGATGCCGCGATTGAGCGGTTCCAGAGGATCGCGAGGGTCGCCGTTAGTGGCGCAACCGAGCAGGGCAAAGCTCAGCAGGATGACGGCGGGGATCTTGAGAAGAAGTGGATGCATTTTTCAATTCCGGGGGAGTTATTGCTGTGCAACGCACATGATATACATTATATCAAACGATTCCCCGAAGTCGGAATTTTCCCTGGGGCAAGAGTTCCTTTGCCAGTGGCAAAGGGTATGATCGGTTTGAAAAATTGAGGAATGGCATGCATTCGAAGAACGTTCTGGTTACCGGTTGTTCCAGCGGGATCGGTCGCTGCGTTGCTGCGGGACTGGCAAAGCGCGGCTACCGCGTTTTTGCCTCGGCCCGCAAGGCGGAGGACGTGCGGTTGCTTGAGGCTGACGGCCTGGAAAGCGTGCAGCTCGATCTGGCCGATTCGGTTTCAATTCATCGTGCGGTGGACGAGATTCTGGCGCGTAGCGGCGGGCAGCTTTATGCCCTGTTCAACAACGGCGCTTACGGCCAGCCCGGTGCGGTGGAGGATCTGAGGCGCGAGGTATTGCGCGAGCAGTTCGAGTCCAACCTGTTCGGCACGGTTGAACTGACCAACCGGGTTATACCGGTGATGCGCGCCCAGGGTTACGGCCGCATCATCATGAACAGCTCGGTGCTGGGACTGATTGCCCTGCCCTACCGGGGCGCCTACATCGCCAGCAAATACGCGCTGGAAGGGATCGCCGATACGCTGAGGCAGGAGCTGCGCGGCAGCGGCATCCGTGTCTCCCTGATCGAGCCGGGGCCGATCGAGAGCCGTTTTCGGGCGAATTCACTTGAGGCCTACAGGCGCAATATCGATGTGGAACACAGCGTCCACCGCGAGAAGTACATGGTCATGGAAAGCCGTCTGGCCAAGCAGGGAGCGGTCGTGCCGTTTACGCTGCCGCCCGGGGCGGTGCTGGACAAGGTTATTCATGCTCTGGAGAGCCGCCACCCCAAAATTCGGTATCACGTGACCGTCCCCACCCATCTGTTTGCCACGCTAAAGCGGATTTTGCCCGATGGCTGGATGGACAAGCTGCTTGCCGCAGTGGGAGGGGATGGCAGCAAATAGTCCGGACTGATGGTGTTGGAGGATTCTTCATTCTGGCCCGCAGGCTTGAAATCCCGTTCGTTCTCCCCCATGTAGTACCCGTCTTTCTCGCTTATGAGTGATTGCTGAATTGAACCTAAAAAACTCATTTCATCCACGAAAAACACGAAAGTCACGAAACAAATCAACTGGCTATTTAAGTTTTGCAACCCACCTATCGGGTGACGCAGCCAACTTGGTATACGCCTGAATCTGTTCGTGTACTTTCGCGTTTTTCGTGGACAACAAAGATTTTTAAGTTGAATCATCGAAAGGAATAAATATGGCAGGACTGGATAGTAAAACGCCGATGCCGACGGAAATCAAGCTTCACCAGAAATCGCGCATGCTGGAGATTGCGTTTTCCGATGGGCAGCTTTTTGAGCTGCCTTGCGAATTCCTGCGGGTTTACTCGCCTTCTGCCGAGGTGCGCGGCCATGGCCCGGGGCAGGAAGTATTGCAGGTGAGAAAGAAGAATGTAGAAATTACCGATGTTCAGCCGGTGGGCAGCTATGCCGTAAAGCTGGTTTTCTCGGATGGCCATGATAGCGGCCTATATTCATGGGATTACCTGCATGATTTGGGCGTCAATCAGGAAGCGCTTTGGAAGCAATATCTGGAGCGCATGAACGAGGCGGGCGCCAGCCGCGAGCCGGCTACCCTCTGAGTTTTAATCTCTCTGGGTCAAATTCCCCGCCGCTTGCGGCGTTTGTTGTCATCCCGAACGAAGTGAGGGATCTTAAGATTCCTCGCCATGCTCGGAATGACAGGGAATACCCCGCAGCTTGCTGCGGGGATTTTTAATTGTATGGCCGCGTAACCCGGACTATCTCCTCAAATCCGGCGAATTGCTTGAACAAGTAAAAGGGCGGCTGGAAGTCAACGCTTATGAGGAGTTGTGCGTTATACAAAACAAGCGTGCCGTGGCGCAGCGGATTTGTGCGGTAAAGGCCGCCAGGTGAGAATTTTTCATTTTTATTTTTTCCTGAAATACCCGATATACAAACTGCAGACGCCGGAAAACAAATGGGCGGGAAAGCGGAGGTGGGTCATGTTGGTGACTATGGATATGTGCTCTGTCAAAGTGGACAGCGACTATGCTTCAGAGGTGATGTGCGCCGGCTGGAATCCTGAAATTGAGATGATGCAAGCCGGGGCGGCGGAACTGGCAGCACAATTGATCCATTATCAGTCTCAGCGCGCGGGCGTTATTCCGGCGGATGTGGCGGCTAAGGATGTCGAGGCTTTTCTGGAGCGGATGTACGTTTCCCAGGGATAGTTTGCGGCCGTTGAGTCCTTTAAAATCGGCGAGAACCGCTAGTGCGGTTCTCGCCTTTATCATTTTTGGGAGTCCTCGATGAGTGATGGGCCCTTTGTTTCCGATATCTCTTCCCGTATCTGGGATATCCGCTATCGTTACCGCGAGCCGGGCAAGGCCATCGACCAGACCGTTGAGGACACCTGGCGTCGTGTCGCCCGTGCGCTGGCCGGGGTGGAGCGGCAGGATAAGGAAATATGGGAGCAGCGGTTTTACCGGGTTCTGGAGGGGTTCCGCTTTCTGCCGGGTGGGCGCATTCTCGCCGGGGCAGGCACCTCTCACCGGGTTACCCTGTTCAATTGTTTCGTCATGGGCGAAGTAGAGGATGCGCTCGACGGCATTTTCGAGGCGCTCAAGGAAGGTGCTCTGACCATGCAGCAGGGCGGGGGGGTCGGCTATGATTTCTCCACCCTGCGACCGAGCGGCGAACCGGCCCGGGGTATCGGAGTAACCGCTTCCGGGCCGGTCTCGTTCATGCGCATCTGGGATAGCATGTGCGCCACCATTCTTTCCACCGGAGCGCGCCGGGGGGCGATGATGGCGACGCTGCGCTGCGACCACCCGGATATCGAGATATTCATCGCGGCAAAACGTGACTTCGGGGCGTTGCGGGATTTCAATTTGTCTGTGCTAGTGACGGACGATGTCATGCGAGCGGTG
>JAJXTJ010000107.1 GCA_021783895.1 Pseudomonadota bacterium
AGGCTTCGGGAGGGGTGCGGGGGCGGGTGTTCATTTTTGCCGGGCGGATTGTACGGGGGATGTTAACGGCCGGCAATTCGGGATCTTGAGGGAGGGGGTGTTGGAGGCCCGCCTTTATGTGCTTTAGGGTACTCGGGGCGAAGGGTGGGGGCGGTGCTCGTGACTTTGGCGAGGGTGCGAAATTCGGGGCGGGGCGCCCCTCCTACAGGTGAAGATGACGGTGTTGTACTTTTGTAGGAGCACCCGCCCCGGGGCGAATGCCTCACTCGATGCTGATCAGCTTCTGCTCGAGCAGCTTGTCGGCCAAGTCGAGCACGTCGCGCTCCAGCGCTTCGCGGGTGACGTCGTATTCATCCAGCAGGATGTCGCAGATTTCGCCGAGGGTCTTGCCTTCGCCCATGAGTTGCCAGATGCGGGCACCGACCGGGTCGAGGCCGTAATAGGTGCCGCCGGCGAGGTCGAGGATGACGGTTTCGTCGCCCACCTGGCGGGCCATGACTTGCGCGGGGATGCTTGCCTTGTCGGTGAGGTTCATGCGGGGTCGCTTTCTTGTGTCGCGTGCTCGATGATCGCCTGGCGCACGGCGGCCAGGTCTTCGTAGCGGCGGGGGTAGTCGAGTCGGTAGTAGATCGGCAGGCTGGCGAGGCTGGACAGTTCGTTGAAATGGGCCGCGAGCATCTGCTTCTCCTCGATGTCGAGCAGGAACGAGTGCTTGACCAGTTCGATCAGGGCCTCGCCCGGCTTCATGCGCTGGAAGGTGATGGCGGGCGCGCTGCCGTCGCCCAGGAAGTACACCCGGCGCAAGGGCCGAGGGGTGTCGCAGAACGGGATGGCCGCGCCGGCCAGGAAGCGCGACTTGGTGGTGAATTCGAGGGCGGGCGCGGCAGGCGTGTCGGGGGCGATCAGCGCCGCCTCGCTGTCCTGCCAAAGCCGGATGGAGGGGTGGCTGGGCATGATTTGATAGCCACCGACGCAGGCCTCGACCATCAGCCCGTCGTCGGTGAGGAAGGGGAATCCGCTGCCCGCGAAGCTGGCGGCCAGCGTGGACTTGCCCTTGCCGGAGGCGCCCATGAAGGCAACCGCCGCGCCATCGATCTCGACCGCGCTTGCGTGGAAGACGAGCTTGCCCTGCTTGCTGAGCGCAAGCGGGAGGACCTGGTTCTGATAGAGATGCTGGACGGTGTTTTCAGGGATGCCGGGCGCGGGCCAGCAGCGGACTGACCGGCCATCGGTCGAAACCGTGAAATCTGCGAGACCGGGAAAGCGCAGCAGGTAGCCGGCGTCGGTGCGGAAAAACAGCGTCCACCGCGTGCCGTCGGGGAATGTCCACTCGTGGAAGGGCGCGTGCCCTAGGGGGGCTTGCGGCCGTGCGGATTCGAGGCGGAAAACGCTCACTAGACTGTGTCCCGACCCAGCACCCGGCATACAAAGTTCGAAATTTCAACTGGCGATGGAAACAAACCGGGATGGTCGCGCAAGATGGCCTGTTCGATTTCCTGGGCGGTCTTTTTTCCGTCGCAGTAAGCCAGCACGGTCAAACGGGCCTGACCCTCGCGGCTCAAATGCGGTACACGATCAGGGTTGCCTCGGATCAAGTTCTCGGGTGACAACATCATGCCCTGCCAGGTTGAATGACTGAAGCGCCGCCCTGTTTCCGGAAAGAACACGTTCCAGGCGATCAAGTACTCAGACGGACGCGCCATGACGGTGACCTGGATCACGTCGCCTGCTTTGGCCGGTACGGCTTCGCTGATAGGCAGAAAAACCTGGGGGCGGTGGATGGGTTTTTCCGCCAGCGGCGAATTTGTCATCCATACATCTTTCGCCAACTCACACTCGAACCACCCTGCTACCCCGTCAATCACGCCATCGCGTTCGATGCGGAGTTTTGCGTTCCAGGAAAAGAACTCGGGGTTGTCTGCGTACAGATCGATATCGCCCAGGATGACTGGGGGACACAACACGTCACCCCGTTCGAGAGTAACCGCCTGTTTGGTATTGATCGCGTAACTGCTCAGCCAGTGAAACTCAGGGGGAATATTTCCAGCTTGCCAGCCATGTGCAAGTTGATGGCAGGTTTGCGAGCCGACTACAGCGACAGCAAGCCGGATTCTGGAAGGAATCAACGTGCCGCCTGGCTTTAGAAATCGCCGTCTGGCGTCTTCAAGAAACTCGATCACGCCATAGTCAAAACCGAAATAGCCGACGTGGTCGCAGATCACCACATCGACGCGGTCGGGCAGATCAATCTGGCTGGACTTGCCGTGGATGAAGGTGGTGTGCTCGGCATGGCCGGCGCGCATCATGGTATCCCGTGCAATTTCGATCATGGCGCTGTCATCAACGGAATAAACATGATCTGCACCAGCCTGGATGCACATCAAGCCCAGTATTCCTGAGCCGCACCCCAGATCAGCAACGACTTCGCCTGGAGAGATGGCTTTTCCTATGGCAGCTTTATAGAGTTCAAGCCTGGTTGCATCGGCAACATAGCTCAGGTGCTCATCCAGCATAAACCCGGTCTATCTTGTCGTATCAGTCGGCTTTTGAATACGATGACTGATTCCCAGCATCGCGTAGTCGACCATCTTGTATCCATCTGGATGAACAGACACCGCACCAGGCAAGATGGCTTCGACTTCCTGTGCCATTACCCCGAACTGCCTGCCATGCCCACAGAGATCCTGGTACTCGGGTTTGTAATCAAACAGGTAAATGCCGAATCCGAGCGGGTGTGCATCGATTCGGACAATTTTTTCTTTGGCCGTGCGATCAGAGACCACCATCATCATCTGCCCCCCGTCCCCATTTGCTGTCGCACCGGTTCCTCTAGTCAGGGCTTGGATGGTGCCAAGTGTCCGCAGGGTCGGGCGTTGATACGATTTCTTGTGAGCGGAGTTATTCGGGGCCGTTTTCTCTGGCCGGTTCTCTTTTGCATCGCTAGGTAGTGTCATCATTTGCTCCTGATTGCGCCAATCGATAGAAGTGGGGATCGACAGCGCATTATTGGCCCAGAGTATCCGGCAAAAGTGCGCTGCAGCCAAACAGGCTCCATAGCATCCATTCCGGAATTCCTCCATATATGGGGTCTCCCCAAGCAGTATGTGTATTCCCTAATTGGTCAAACAATACCCAATCCTGGTCGCTCCCCATCATTTTTCTTGATAGAACTTTTTTTATTCCCGCTGTGTGGCATCTAAAGACCCCCATGAAGTCGGCTTTGGTTTTTCTATTCAGAACACTTTTGGGTAACAGGCCCGTCATGGCTGACCTGTGCAATATTTTGTTTGTATCTCCCCGTAGGCGGAGGCGCTCTGGGGTGGAGAAGGCAAATTGCACCATCGCTGTATTCAGAAAAGGTTTACGGAGTTCTAGGCTGGAATGCGATGCAAGGCGCTCCTCGGACTCCCTTGCGATAACGGCATATACGTCACATAGCAACTCGATTTGCGCACGATGTCCAATGCGCCCCAATGTGTTATCGGCAAATAAAGGCACAGCCCCCTCTTTTCCCTTGTTAAAGATCGAGCGGAGTCTCGGTGTAAGCCAGGCCTGGCGATCATACAAAGGTGCTTTGCGGCATGCCAGGGCTTTCCTCAACATTTCCTGGGCAAAACCCGGCAAGAACAGGATTGCTCCAGCACGCCCAAACCACCGCCAGGCATTTTTAGCCCCCACCTCTTTGCAATCAATTCTCAAGCTTTCATAGAGGTTGCGCCATCTCCCTGATGCCATTTCCTCTTCGTAATATGCGCGGGAACCCCCCAGCCATTCGTCCCCACCATCGCCCGTAAAAAGAACGGCGCAGCCACGTTCCCTTGCCAACTCTCTTATGCCTAGCCCCATGATTCCGTTTGGGTAGCCAGGAAACTCCCGAAAGGTTCGCGCCCGTTCCTGGTACCAGCGCAAGGGCTGTATGGTCGGCGTGACTTCATGAACGGGAATTCCCAGGTGTGCACTTACAGCGTGGCAAAACTCAAGTTCATTGGCGGCGGAGTCGTCATCAAACTTGAGCGTATAAGCTTCAATATCCGGGGCCAGCAATCTATGTTGGTCATGCAGGTGTTTTGCAGCAGCGAAAATGGCCGATGAGTCCAGTCCCCCGCTGACTTCAAACGCCAATGTCTTGTGCGAACGCGATAGGCGTTGGACGGTGTCAAAAAAAAGCACGCGGTAATGCTCGACATACTCATCGTATTTTCGATATGGAAGCGGTGCAAAAAGATCGGGTCGCCAGTACTCGGCGGTACGTAAACCTTGTGAGCACGCTTCCATCCAGTGTGCTTCGAGCAAACGCTGAATTCCCTTCCACAGCGTTTCATCTCGCGAATACCATTCGATAGTCAGGTATTGCGCAACCATTTTTTCGTTAAGTTCTGGTTGGATCCAAGGCAGTTCGAGAATGGCATGCAGTTCGGAGGCAAACGTCAAAATTTTGCCATCCCAGTGATAGTTAAAGGGCTTGTTGCCCATGCGGTCCCGGGCGCAGAAGGCGGTGCGGTTCCTGGCATCCCAGATCACCAGCGCGAAGTCGCCGTCGATGTGCGCCAGGCATTCGCGGTCCCAAACTTCATAGGCGCGCAGGACCAGCTCGGCGTCGGCGCGGGTTCTGAGCACGGCGCCGCGGCCGAGCAACTCCTTGCGCAGTTCCTCCCAGTTGTCCACCCGGCCGTCCATCACGAGCACGAGGCTTTCGTCCTCGTTGGTGAGCGGCTGAGTTTCCTCGAGCGACTCGGGCGTGGTGCGCAGCATGCACTGGCCGAGGGCGACGGAGCCCTTGACCCAGTGGTGGATGCCGTCCGGCCCGCGGTAGGACATGGCGGCGGTCATCTTCTCGATCTGGCCCGGTTCGACCGGCGCGCCGTCGAAACGGATGATGCCGGCGATGCCGCTCACGGCAACAGGAAGCGGCTGGGGGACACGGCGTCGGTGAACGGGTCGAACGCTGCGCCCACGTCGTGCCGGTCGTTGACGGGGATGCCGGCGTGTTCGACCCAGGCGTGGGCGATGAGCCCGCCATCGGCCAGCCGCACACCGATGCGCAGCTGGCAATACACGCCCCTGCGCCGCAGCAGCCACCACAGGTAGAGCGAGCGGGTGAGGCAGTTGTCGGGGCCCAGCGTGTGATGGGTGGCCTGGTTGACGAGGGTGCCGATGCGCACCAGGTCGTCGTGGGTATGCGGGCTGGATCGGGAACGGGGCGTGCGATGCAGCCGGGCCTGCAGGTGCTGCAGGCCGAGCAGGCGCAGCGCGATCCGGAACAGCGGCAGCAGCGCCATCGCGGTCAGGAAGGTGCGGCGGTCCGTTGCGGGAAGGGCGCGGAATTGGCCGATTTTTCGGGTGAGGCGCTGCATGGAGCGGGTAAGAGCGGTTGTAATGGAGTCGTTCGGCGGACCGGGCGGCTACGGTTGCCTGATCAGGCTTTCAGCAGGTATGCCCAAACCTTTGTGCAGGCGCCACACCATGGCCATGGTCAGGGGGCGCTTGCGATTGAGGA
>JAJXTJ010000108.1 GCA_021783895.1 Pseudomonadota bacterium
CAGGCCGGTAAGCTGCACAAAGATGTCGTTGACGTCGCTGCCGAACTTCTCGTTGCTGGTAAACAGGCCGAAATCGGTATACAGCTTGGCGGTACGCGGGTGATAATTGCCCGTGCCGAGATGGACATAGCGACGCAACCCGTCTTCCTCGCGCCGTACCACCAGCAGCATTTTGGCATGGGTCTTGTAGCCGACGACGCCGTACACCACGTGGGCGCCCGCTTCTTCCAGGCGCCCCGCCCAGTTGATGTTGGCTTCCTCGTCGAAGCGCGCCAGCAGCTCCACCACCACGGTGACTTCCTTGCCGCTATGCACCGCCTTGATCAGCGCTTCCATCAGTGCGGAATCGGTGCCGGTGCGGTAGATGGTCTGCTTGATTGCCAGCACGTTGGGGTCGTCAGCCGCCTGCTGGATGAAATCGACCACCGGCGCAAACGACTGGAACGGGTGATGCAGCAGGATATCGCCGTTCCTGATCGCCTGGAACATGTCGGGCTGCTTCGCCACCACCGGCGGGATACTCGGAATGAAGGACTGATATTTGAGATCGGGCCGATCGACCCGGTCCGGAATCTGCATCAGCCGCACCAGGTTGACCAGGCCGTTGACCTGGTAAAAATCTTCCTGGCTCAGGCCGAATTGTCCCAGCAGGAAGGTGGCCATTTCCGGCGAACAGTTGTCCGCCACTTCCAGGCGCACGGCATTGCCGAAATTCCGCTGCGGCAACTCGCCTTGCAGCGCTTCGCGCAGGTTTTTGACCTCTTCCTCGTCGACAAACAGATTGGAGTTGCGGGTAACGCGGAACTGGTAGCAGCCCTTGATCTCCATGCCGGAAAACAGTTCCCCGACATGGGCGTGGAGAATCGAGGAAAGAAACACGAAGCCATGCTCGCAGCCCGCCACTTCCGGCGGCAGCTTGATCACCCGTGGCAACGAGCGCGGCGCCTGCACGATGGCGGCGCCGGAGGCGCGACCGAAAGCGTCCTTGCCTTCCAGCTCGACGGCGAAATTCAGGCTCTTGTTGAGTACGCGCGGGAAAGGATGGGCGGGATCGAGGCCGATCGGGGAAAGCACCGGCATCAGCTCGCGAAAGAAAAAATCCTTGATCCATTCGCCCTGGCCGTCGTGCCAGTGGGTGCGGCGCAGAAAGCGGATATCGTGACGCGCCAGCTCGGGAAGCACACCCTCGTTCAACAGCCGATACTGCTGCTCCACCAGTTGGTGCGCCTGCTCGGTAACGAGTTTGAAGGCCTGGCGCGCCGACATGCCGTCCGGCCCCGTCGCCGTGGCATGGTGAGCGATCTGCTCCTTCAGCCCGGCAACGCGGATCTCGAAGAACTCGTCCAGGTTGCTGCTGACGATGCACAGGAATTTCAGCCGCTCCAGCAACGGGTTGCGGTGGTCCTCCGCCTGCGCCAGCACGCGCCGGTTGAAGGCAAGTTGGCCAAGTTCGCGATTGAGGTAGTATTCCTGAGCGTGCAGTATGGCCATGGGAGCAGTTATCCTGAAGTCGGGTGAGCCGAACAGTAATGGGTGATGCGGAATGGGTAATAAAACCCTCGGCCATCACCCATCACTCATCACCCGTTTCTAGTGCTTCGGCGGCACAAAACCCGATACCGTATCCGACCCGGCGCCGAAGAAGTAGGACTCCACCTGCTCCGCCAGATACTTGCGCGCGCTGGGATCGGCCATGGTGAGGCGATTTTCGTTGATCAGCATGGTCTGGTGCTTCAGCCAAGCCGCCCAGGCCTCCTTGGAAACATTTTCCCAAATCCGCTTGCCGAGCTCGCCGGGATAGGGCGGAAAATCCAGCCCCTCCGCTTCGCGACCGAGCTTCACGCATTTCACTGTTCTTGCCATTTCATCGCTCCGTTCAAAATTGTGTTACTTGATTACAGTTAAAATCCAAATTACCCATTAGCATTTTATGAAAATAGTGCCACTCCCGTAGGAGCGGTCTCCTGGCCGCGATAAGGTTTTGAAAATCGCAACCTGGAGGTCGCTCCTACACGGGAATCCATTAGTTTTAGACTAATGGCATCCAGGTTGAATTATTTCATGAAAATGCTCTACAGCTTTTTCACGAACACCTTGGAGCGGCGCTGATAGTTGTACAGCCCTTGCTTGGCCTTGGGCAGTTTGTCCACGCCGGCCTCGGTGAAGCCGCGCTCCAGGAACCAGTGCGCAGTGCGAGTGGTGAGCACGAACAACTGTTTGAAGCCCTTGCCCAGCGCCCTGACCTGCATGTATTCGAGCAATGCCTCGCCCCGCCCGGCACTACGATAAGCCGGATTCACCGCCATGCACGCCAGCTCCGCCGCCTTCTCTTTCGGAAACGGGTACAGCGCGGCACAGCCGATGATCAGTCCGTCGTACTCCAGCACAGAGAAGCGGTCGATTTCCATTTCCAGCAGCTCGCGCGAACGCCGCACCAGGATACCGTCGGCTTCCAGCGGCTCGATCAGCGCGAGAATGCCGCCGACATCGTCGATCGTGGCATCGCGCAGGGTTTCCAGCGGATCTTCGCTGACCATGCTGCCGGTGCCCTCGCGGGTAAATAGTTCATGCAACAATGCGCCATCGACATGACGGCTGATCAGGTGCGCCCGCGCCACGCCTTTGCGGCAGGCACGCACCGCACAGGGCAGGTAATAGCCCACATCCGTCGGCAGTGCGGCGGAGGGAACCAGGATCGCTTCCGCCTCCGCCGTGGTCAGCTCACGCAGCAACTCCCCGTCTTCGCCGGTAACCCCAACCGTGTCCATCAGGAAAATCAGCTTGTCGGCATCCAGCGTGATCGCGGCGGAAGTCGCCACATCCTCCAGCGACAAATTGAAGACCTCGCCCGTAGGCGAATAACCGAGCGGCGAAAGCAGCACGATTTCATGGGCGTCGAGCCTGCGCCGGATGCCGATTGCATCGATCTTGCGCACCTCGCCGGTGTGCATCAGGTCCACGCCGCCGAGCACCCCCATCGGCATGGCGGTGACAAAATTGCCGCTGGCCACCCGGATATCGGCGCCCGCCATCGGCGAATTGGCGAGACCCATGGAAAGCAGCGCCTCGATCTCCACCCGCACCGTGCCGGCCGCCTCCTTGACGCATTTCAGGGCATCGTCGTCGGTGACGCGCATTCCTCCGGCATAGCGAATCGCCGCGCCGCGCTCGGTCAGTTCCTCCTCGATCTGCGGTCGCGCGCCATGCGCCAGCACCAGCCGCACGCCGAGGCTGTTGAGAAGATTGAGGTCTTGCGCCAGCGCGATGAACTGGCCATCGTTCACCACCTCGCCGCCGAAGGCAACCACGAATGTCTTGCCGCGAAAGGTATGAATATAGGGCGCAGCCGAGCGAAACCACGCCACAAAATGAGTTCTGAGTTCTGAGTTCTGAGTTCTGAGAGGCATCGAAAGCTAATCCGTTATCGAATCAAACAAATGCAAAGTTTACCCCAATCCCTGCGCCCTGCGCCAACCCGTGCATACCTTTTCATTTTCCAAAAGCTGAACGGCAAGAGATCCAATGGTTGCGTCGTATGGCCTGCGCGGCGATCAACCGTTACGGCGTATCTTCCATACTTACCACGGCGGCTGTTCCGGCTTGCATCGCATCACGCCATGCAACGGGCAACCTTGTCGCATTTAACTGGCGCGCAATCACAATCACCACTGGCGCATGCGCCGACAACATGACCTCCAGAACCGACTGCTCAAGCGGCGAATGAAAACCGCCTATCAGCGGTGTTCTCGCCCGCGTCTGTTCGACTGCCCAATCCATCGCCGCCCGAATCGCCCGCCCGGAACAACGGCGGGATGCAAAAAAAGCCGTCAGCGGTTATTCCAGGAATGCCATGTTACCGACCCCGGCTATCCCGTATTTTTGCCAGAATGATAATGGCAGCTTTCCCATCATTCTGTTTTGAAATGCATTTTATGATCCAGGCAATTCATTATCTTGGGCGTTTGATAATGAATCTGCCTGCTCAACAGCCCGCATTGGTTTAGTGTAACGAGCTTGCTGACGGGATGCGGAAGGTAAGGCAATCAGCACCCCTTGAGTGACCCAGGTGCGCAACATGCGCGATGCCTCCAAAGTATCCAGCCTAGTAATCTCACGCAACTGGCGGTTGGCAATTTCACCGTGCGTATCAATCCAGTGGCTGACCTCATCCCATACGGTGGGGCGCTCCAGATTCAACAGCGTCACGGTCACACTCTCCACTGCCGCCTCGGTGTTCTGCCGGTACTGCGGGGGATAAAGTTTCGCGCTCGCCATTTCAGCAAACATCATTTTCACGCCCTCGCCGGCATCAATGTTGGGAGCAACAGGAAACTCGCGCAGATTCTGCGCAACCAGAGGATTGCGTGCCTTGGAGCCCGCCTTATCCACGTTGGCGGGTGTGATATTGCCGGGGAACACACCCGGACTTTCCACCTTGATGCGATCATCAAAAAGACGGATGAAAATATCTCGGTTCAAGCGGTAATCCCGATGGATCACCGCATTCACAATCGCCTCTTTCACCACCCGCTCCGGGTATAGATGCTTGGTCTTGAAGCCGCTGCCTGAAAGCGTCAACCCTTGCGCAAGCTCATCCAGCACAGTCTTCACCGCGGTATCAATCTGCTCGATCAACGGCCCGCGTATCGTCTTGGGCGTCTTGCGCAGGTTGGGCGTGGCACCTGGCACAACCTGCTTGCCGTCATACACCATCAAACGTATGTCGGCACGAGAGCCATGCGCGGCAAGCAGACTGCCCGGCTCATCGGCAAACAACAACACTGCCGCGCGGGCAGGCAGAATTTCATTCCCCACCTTCGATGCCAGACCGATTTTCTGCAACTGCTCCGCGAAAGTGCCGCTCTTCAATCCGCGGGCAGCGGCGAAACTGCGCCATGTTTCCGTCTCCAACAACTCCAGCGGGACAGCCATAGGCTCGCTTTCCGCACTGCGCACCCCGCGCCGGTAAGAAAGCTCGGTGATCTCCGCTGCCGTCATCTCGCGGTTGCCCGCATCCAGCCGCAACCACGTGCCATCGTCCACAATGGAATGCACCTTGTCGCTCTTGGCTATTTGTACCAGCACTACCTGACCCATGCTCCTGTCGCGCAGGGTGCATGGCAAACGCATAAAACGGATGGTCTCGATGGGCGGATGAAACTGCGTGCGCGCCTTGCGCTGCAATTCGTCCAGCGGCCTCCGGGTTTTCCTGTATGCCATAGAGCCGGGCAGCGCCACTTGCCTGCTTTTCATCCGCCACACCCAAGGCCAGCAAGCCACCTTCGGTATTAGCGAAAGCGCAGATTGTTTCCAGCGCCTTGCCCACCATTTTGCCGGAAACGCGCTTGAAATCCAGCATGCGGCTCTCGCGGGCAGTAAGCAGGCTGGCGATACGTGGTGCGGCTTGGACGGGGGTAAGGTCTATCATCAGGGCTGGACTTTCATTACGCCGTCGGTTTCGATTCGCGAAGCCACTCGCGCACTGGCGTCAA
>JAJXTJ010000109.1 GCA_021783895.1 Pseudomonadota bacterium
GCATCGACAAAGCTGTAATTGATCACTTCCTGATAATCGCGCGCGGTCAGCAACGCCCGCAACGTATCCCGCCCCCGCGCTGCCTCGGACTGGGCCAGCATGTTTAAACTGCCTCTGGGTGGCAGCGCCGGGATGTTATCGTAGCCATAGAGCCGCGCTATTTCCTCAATCAGATCGGCCTCGATGGCCAGATCGAAGCGATAGCTCGGCGGCGTGACCTGGAATACCTTAATGTGAGCCTCACGAAGCGAGACTTCGTCCCTTTCTCCCTCTGGGAGAGAGTTAGGAGAGAGGGAAACGTCTTCGGCAAAATCGAATTGCAGGCGGGAGAGCAGCGCCGCGATTTGGGCTGCGCTCAAACCGATGCCCAGCACCTGGTTGACGCGCGCCACCCGCAACCGGATCGGCGCACGCTGCGGCAATTCAGCCGTCACTTCGGTGATCTCGCCTGCCGCGCCACCACAGATTTCCAGCAGTAACTGCGTTGCCCGCTCCAGCGCAGCACGCGTTGCTGCGAAATCCACGCCGCGTTCGAAACGATATGAAGAATCAGTGGAAAGAGTCAGCCTGCGCGCCTTGCCGGCGAGCGTATCCGGGCTGAAGAACGCGCTTTCCAGGAAAATATCTGCGGTCATATCCGACACCGCGCTGGCCTGACCACCCATCACTCCGGCCAGCGCCAGAGCCTGGGCAGTGTCGCTGATGACCAGCATGTCGGAACCCAGTGTTGCCGTCTGCTGGTTGAGCAGTGCCAATTGCTCGCCGGGACGGGCGAAACGCACGCGGATGCCGCCCCGGATTTTCGCCAGATCAAACGCATGCAGCGGTTGCCCCAGTTCCAGCAGAACGTAATTGGTCACATCCACGATCGCACTGATCGGACGCAGTCCGCTTCTTTTCAGCCGGCGCGCCATCCATTCCGGTGTCACCGCTGCCGCATTCAGGCCTTTCAGCACTCGACCGCAGTAACGCGGGCAAGCGGCGGGTTCATCCACCGCAACGGCGATCCGGTCAGGGATAGAGGCAGGCACGACCACCGCATTCGGCAAGCTCAACGCCGCGCCCGTCACCGCCGCCACTTCGCGTGCCACGCCGGTCACACTCAGGCAGTCACTGCGGTTGGGAGTAAGCTTGAGGGTGTACAGCTTGTCGTCGAGGCCGAGATAGTCGCGGATCGACTGTCCGACCGTCGCATCGGGCGGCAGCAGCAACAGGCCGCTGCTTACATCGGCCAGCCCCAGCTCCTGCTCGGAACACAACATGCCGGAGGATTCGACGCCGCGCACCTTGGCCCGCTTGATCGCCATCTTCGGCAATTGCGCGCCGACCAGGGCGCACGGAACCTTCGCTCCGGCGCGAACATTGGCCGCACCGCACACGATCTGCAATGGCTCGCCGGCACCGGCATCGACCCGGCAGACATTCAGCCGGTCGGCATCGGGATGCTTCTCCAGCGACAACACTTCTCCCACCACCACCTTGTCGAAGGGAGGCGCGACCGATTCCAGCGCCTCCACCTCCAGCCCCGCCATGGTCAGGGCATGAGCGAGCCGGTCGCTGTCGAGATCGGGATTGACGTAGGCACGCAGCCAGTTTTCGGAAAATTTCATTTTTATCGTGAGGGGTAAGGCGCGAGGCGTGAGGCGGCCCAAAAAGGCGCGCCGTACCACTCCTCACCCCTCACCCCTCACCCCTCACATTCAGTTGAACTGCCTTAAAAATCTCAGATCGCTCTCAAAGAACAACCTCAGATCGTTCACGCCGTAACGCAGCATCGCCAGGCGCTCCACACCCAGGCCGAAAGCGAAACCGAGGTATTTCTCGCTGTCCACGTTGACGTGGCCAAGCACGTTGGGATGCACCATGCCGCAGCCCAGCACTTCGAGCCAGCCGGTATGGCTGCACACGCGGCACCCCGTGCCGCCGCACATCACGCAGCCGATGTCCATTTCCGCCGAAGGTTCGGTAAAGGGGAAAAACGAGGGCCGAAAGCGCACCTTGAGTTCATCGCGCTCGAAGAAGCGCTGCATGAAATCGGCCAGCACGCCCTTGAGTTCGGCGAAGCTCACCTGCTCGTCCACCCATAGCCCCTCAACCTGATGGAACATGGGGGTATGAGTGACATCGGAATCGCAACGGTAGACCCGGCCCGGCGCGATGATCTTCAGCGGCGGCTGATGATTCTGCATATAGTGCACCTGTACCGGCGAGGTATGGGTGCGCAGCACGTGCTGATCGTCCACGTAGAAGGTGTCGTGCATGGCACGGGCGGGATGGTTTTCGGGAATGTTCAGAGCGGTGAAATTGTAGAAATCGCTCTCGATTTCCGGCCCTTCCGCGACGCTGAAACCGATGGAGCGGAAGAGTGCCTCGATGCGCTGCAGGGTGCGCGTCACCGGATGCAAACCGCCCACCCCCGAGCCGCGACCGGGCAGCGTCACATCGAGCGCTTCCTGCGCCAGTTGCGCCTGCAACAGCCGCTCCTGTATCGCTTCGCGCCGATCTTTCAGGGCCTGTTCCAGCAAGTCCTTCGCCTGATTAATGCGGGCACCCGCTTCACGGCGCTCTTCCGGCGGCATTTTGCCAAGCTGTTTAAGCTGCTCGGTGAGCACGCCGCTCTTGCCCAGATAGCGCGCCTTGGCCTGCTCCAGTTCGGCCGGATTATCAATTCCGGCAAAGGCAGACTGCGCTTCTTTCAGGATTGCGTCTAGATTTTGCATTTATTTTTCGTCAATGCGACATGCGCACCGAAAATGAAACCACCCAAACAAAAAAGGAGGCCTCTCAGCCTCCTTTTCCTTTACTACTGGTTAGGCAGCGAGGCGGGCTTTTACCTGATTCACGATGTGTGCAAAAGCGGGCTTGTCGAACACCGCCAGATCGGCCAGAACCTTGCGGTCCACTTCGATTGCGGCTTTCTTCATGCCATTCATGAACACGCTGTAAGTCAGACCCAGTTCGCGGGCTGCTGCGTTGATACGGACAATCCACAGTGCGCGGAATTGACGCTTTTTCTGGCGACGGTCACGATAAGCATACTGACCGGCCTTCATCACCGCCTGTTTGGCGATGCGGTATACGTTCTTGCGGCGACCGCGGAATCCCTTGGCCTGTTCCAGAACTTTCTTGTGGCGCGCGCGCGCCGTTACACCCCGTTTAACTCTTGGCATTTGTCAGTCTCCTTACGCGTAGGGCATCATGGAGCGAACCGACTTCATGTCGCTCGCACAAACCATCGAAGTACCGCGCAGCTGACGCTTGCGCTTGGTCGTTTTCTTGGTCAGGATGTGGCGCAGGTGGGAATGGGTGCGCTTGATACCGCCGCCACCCAGAGATTTGAAGCGCTTGGCAGCGCCGCTCTTGGTTTTCATCTTAGGCATAACAACTCCTTTGGTTTTAACATGACGTCGGGCGTTTCCCGATGGGAAAACTTGGCAGCCTGAACATCACTTCTTTTAGCTATCAGCCATCAGCGTTCAGCTATCAGCAAAACCCACCCGCTGAACGCTGACAGCTGAACGCTGACCGCTAGATTCTTATTTCTTTTTCGGTGACAACACCATCACCATCTGACGACCTTCCATTTTCGGGAACTGCTCAACCGTGCCATGTTCCATAAGATCTGCTTCAACACGCTTGAGTAACCGCAGGCCGATCTCCTGATGCGCCATCTCGCGACCGCGGAAGCGCAGGGTGATTTTGCACTTGTCGCCCTCTTCCAGAAATTTGATCAGATTGCGCAGCTTGATCAGGTAGTCACCCTCGTCTGTTCCCGGACGAAACTTGATTTCCTTGACCTTGATCTGGATCTGCTTCAGCTTGGCTTCGTGCTGCTTCTTGCTTTCGCGGTACTTGAACTTGCCGTAATCCATCAAACGGCACACCGGCGGCTGGGCTTGCGGAGCGATCTCGACCAGGTCGATCTCGGCCTCTTCCGCCATTTTCATGGCCACGGCCAGGCTGACTATGCCAAGCGGTTCACCTTCCACACCGACCAAACGAATCTCGGGCGCAGTAATCTCGCCATTGATTCGTGATTCTTTTTCCTGAGCGATAGCAAAACCTCCAAATCAAAAAATTAAACCGTGCCCACCCTCTTGGCAACTTCGTCCTTGAGCCGCTCAATCAACGCTTCCAGCGGCATCTGGCCTAGGTCTTCGCCCTTACGGGTACGCACGGCAACCTGTTTCGAGGCCACCTCTTTGTCCCCCACGATCAGGAGGTAAGGCAGCCTTTGCAAACTATGTTCCCGTATTTTATAGGTTATTTTCTCATTTCTCAAGTCCGCCTCGACGCGCAGACCATTCTTTTTGAGCTCAGCGACCACCTCGCGCGCATAATTTGCCTGGGCATCGGTGATATTCATGACCACCAGTTGCTGCGGCGCCAGCCACATCGGGAAAGCGCCGGCGTGATGCTCGATCAGAATGCCGATGAAGCGCTCGAGCGAGCCGAGGATGGCGCGGTGCAGCATCACCGGCGTCTGCTTGGCGCTGTCTTCGTTGATGTAGGTTGCGTCCAGCCGGCCAGGCATGGAAAAGTCCACCTGGATGGTGCCGCACTGCCAGACGCGATTCAGGCAGTCGCGCAGCGAAAATTCGATCTTCGGCCCGTAGAATGCCCCCTCGCCCGGCTGCAATCCGAATTCCAGTCCCTTGCGCTTGAGCGCCGTTTCCAGAGCCGCCTCGGCCTTGTCCCACACCTCGTCAGCGCCGACGCGCTGCTCCGGCCGGGTGGAAAGCTTGACGACGATGTCGTCGAAGCCGAATTCGGCATAGACCTTTTGCAGCAGATCGATGAAAATCGCCACTTCATCCTGGATCTGCGCTTCGGTGCAGAAAATATGAGCATCGTCCTGAGTGAAGTTGCGCACCCGCATGATGCCGGCGAGGGTGCCGGATGGCTCGTTGCGGTGGCAGGAGCCGAATTCCGCCAGCCGCAAGGGCAAGTCGCGGTAACTCTTCAGTCCCTGGTTAAACACCTGGATATGACACGGGCAGTTCATCGGCTTGACCGCGTAGTCGCGATTTTCCGAGTGGGTCGTAAACATCATCGACTGGAACTTGTCCCAGTGGCCTGATTTCTCCCACAGACTGCGATCCACCACCTGCGGCGTGCGGATTTCCAGGTAACCGTTGTCGCGGAATACGTCACGCATGTACTGCTCGACGATCTGGTACAGCGTCCAGCCCCTGGGATGCCAGAACACCATACCCGGCGCTTCTTCCTGGGTGTGAAACAGGTCCAGCAGCTTGCCGATCTTGCGGTGGTCGCGCTTCTCGGCCTCTTCCAGACGGTGCAAATAGGCTTCCTGGTCTTCCTTCTTCGCCCAGGCGGTGCCGTACACACGCGTCAGCATTTCATTCTTCGAATCGCCGCGCCAGTAGGCGCCGGCCACCTTCATCAGCTTGAACACCTTGAGCTTGCCGGTAGACGGCACATGCGGGCCGCGGCACAGGTCGGTGAAATCGCCCTGGGAATACAGCGACA
>JAJXTJ010000110.1 GCA_021783895.1 Pseudomonadota bacterium
TCGATCCTCGGGAGAGGTTCCCTGCCCATAGGACTCTTCTGCCTCGTACAAAGGTAACGTGCCCTTTTTGCCCATTCGCGAAATCGCACCTCCGACAGCTGTTCCCGCGACCGCTCCGATGGACATCATTACGATCTTTAATCCCAGTCCATCAGGAATCGCGACGAACAATCCTGCGATTGCGCCGAGTGTCATTCCAACAAAGATAGGTGTTTTTTTCATTCGAAACTCCTAAACGAAGAGGGCCACAGAATCCTGCCAGCATTACGGCTCCAAGGTATTCACTCTACTACTGTTACTCGTCTACCGCCGATGATCGCTGATGCCATCACTCGGTGGACGCCGCCTCTTTAACCAGCTCGGCCTCGATCTGGCCGACCCAATCCGCCCACCTTTGCATCAATTCGCGGCGCTCGGGCAAATACTCAGCGTGGTTGTAGGCTGCCTTCACCTTATTTTGTTCGGCGTGCGCGAGCTGCCGTTCGATTACGTCGGGCCGGAATCCCATCTCGTGAAGCTGGGTAGAAGCCGTGGCGCGGAAGTCGTGCCCTGTCACCGCTCCGGAGGCATACCCCATGTACTCGAGTGCGCGGTTGACCGTTGTTGCGCTCATCACGTCATCCGGACGGCGGTTGTTGGGAAACAGCCAACGCCCGGCACCGGTAATACGTTGCAGTTCACGTAGCAAGGCGACCACCTGCCGCGAGAGCGGCACGATGTGAGGACGTCTCATTTTCATCTTCTCAGATGGGATTCGCCACTCGGACTCGTCCAGGTTGATCTCCGTCCATTCTGCCTTCCGCATCTCGACCGTCCGAACGAACGTCAGCAGCAGGATCCGCACGGCGATTGCAGTCGTGCGATTGCCGCCATACCCACGCACCTTGAGGACGAACTCGCCGATCTCCTCGCGGGACATTGGCTTGCTGTGATTGATCGGCGGGCGAATGACCGCGCCACGTAGCGCAGCAGCCGGATCGCTATCGGCCCGGAGCGTAACCACAGCGTACCGGAACACGGCTGAACACCACTGACGCAAGTTGAGGGCGACCGTCTCGGCGCCGCGGTCGGAGACGCGGTTAAGAATGGTGAGAATATTTGCAGCCGTCACGGACCGAATCGGCAGGCGCCCGATGTGCGGATAGACATCGTTATCCATGAAACGCTCAACCTGCCCCAGGTAGTAAGGCGACCATTTCGCACGCTGTTTCTCGACCCACTCCTGGGTGATGGCCTTGAAGGTGTTGGCGTTTCCAACGATGTTGCGCGCACGCTCAGTCTGGCGGATATGGGAAGGGTGCTGGCCATCCTTCACTAGATCGCGCGCGTCGTCGCGTGCCTTGCGTGCATCCGACAGGCCCACGGTGGGATACTCGCCTATGGCAAAGAGGTTCTCTTTGCCGGCGATCTTGTAGCGGTAGCGCCAGAACTTTGAGCCATTTGGTTTGACCTCCAGGTAGAGGCCGTGGCTATCAGCGAGCTTCAGCGGCTTGTCGGCTGCCTTGGCTTGCCTGATTTTGACGTCGGTTAAAGGCATGACAACCTCTCATGTTCAATACTGTTCTCTTGCGCCGCGATCTGGTGTCCAATCCCATTGAATTTCTTGTGATGGCCTATTGCTTGATCACCAGGTTCCGGACGAATGCAGTCTCAACGAAACGGTAAATCGCACAGCAAGAATACCGGTTGAATTCGGGAGTCAACATCAACCGCAACGGCTCTGGCTGCGCGCGGCTGGTAGTGGCAGGCATCGTAATTACAACCAGCGGGTATCGTAATTATACTCAAACGATACCCGCTTTGATACCCGCTTTTTTCTGGGATGCGAAGAAAGTCCGTGGGACGACGTTAGACAAACATCATTGTTTTTACAGTGCCTTTATAGGAATTCTGAGACGCTATGAAGTGTTGAAAAACGCACATGCCGCTTATCGATCATCAAAAGCATGTTATATCCCTCCGTCCAAGCCGCCCAGCGCCAGCTCCGCCGCGCGCAGCACGGCACGTGCCTTGTTCTGGGTTTCCGTCCATTCGCTCGCGGGCACCGAGTCGGCGACGATACCGGCGCCGGCCTGGACGTAAAGCGTTTCGTTTCTGACCACGGCGGTGCGGATGGCGATCGCCAGATCCATGTCGCCGTTGAAGCTGAGGTAGCCCACCGCGCCGGCGTAGATGCCGCGCTTGGTCGGCTCCAGCTCGTCGATGATTTCCATCGCCCGCACCTTGGGCGCACCGGACACGGTGCCGGCCGGAAAGGTGGCGCGCAATACGTCCATCGCGTTCTGGCCTTGTTTCAACTTGCCCTCGACGTTGGAGACGATGTGCATGACGTGGGAATAACGCTCGATGGCCATGTTCTCGGTGACCTTGACCGAGCCGGTTTCGGCGACGCGACCCGCGTCGTTGCGGCCCAGGTCCATCAGCATCAGGTGCTCGGCCAGCTCCTTGGGATCGGCCAGCAGATCGGCGGCCAGCGCCTCGTCCTCTTCGCGGGTCTTGCCGCGCGGGCGGGTGCCGGCGATCGGGCGCACAGTGACCACGTCTTCTTCCAGCCGCACCAGGATTTCCGGCGACGAACCGACCACCTGGAAATCGCCCATGTCGTAATAGAACATGTACGGCGAGGGATTGAGCGAGCGCAAAGCGCGATAGAGCGTCAGCGGCGAGGCGGCGAAAGGTTGCGACATGCGCTGGGACAACACCACCTGCATGATGTCGCCGTCGAAGATATAGCGCTTGGCTTTTTCCACCGCCCGCTTGAAAGCGTCTTCGCCGAACTCCGATGCGGCCTGAGCAGACGGACAAGAGGCCGTAACGGGGATTTTAACCGGCTGGTTCAACTGGCTGCGCATTTCGTCCAGCCGCGCCTGGCCGCGAGCGTATGCGCCGGGCTGGGCGGGATCGGCATAGACAATCAGGTAAATCTTGCCGGACAGGTTGTCCACCACCGCGACTTCCTCCGACAGCAGCAGCAGGATGTCCGGCGTTCCCAGCACGTCCGGCTTGACGGTGTGGGCCAGCTTTTTCTCGATGTAGCGGATGGTGTCGTAGCCGAAGTAGCCCGCCAGCCCGCCGGTGAAGCGGGGCTGACCGGGATGCTCGGCCACTTTCGTGCGCGCGGCGTAATCTTCAATAAACTGCAACGGGTCATCGGTTTCAACCCGCTCCAGTACCATGCCCTCATCTTCGACGCTCACGCTGCGGCCATGCACCCTGATCCGGGTTTTGGCCGGCAGGCCGATAAAGGAATAACGGCAGAAACACTCGCCCCCCACCACCGATTCCAGCAGGTAGGAATAGGGCCGGTTGGCCAGCTTGAGATAAACGCTTAAGGGTGTATCGAGGTCGGCCAGGGTTTCCCTGACCAGCGGAATGCGGTTGTAACCTTGGGCGGCAAGGGTATTGAATTCATGTTCAGTCATGATCGGTTCACCATAGAGAAATTTAGAAAGCGGATGCGAATTCCGGGGATGGCTCAATTGCGCCATCGCCAGGACTGCACCAACGATCTGTTCATTTCCCTGTGGCTCATTTCACGTCTTCCTGATCAGTTTCAATAGTTCCGGCAAGCTGTCGATCACCGCGTCGCAATCCTGTTCGCACACGTCCTTGCCGCCATTGTAGCCGTAAGGCAGCATCACCACCGGGCAACCGGCGGCACGCGCAGCCCGGCTGTCGTTCAGGGAATCGCCCACCAGCAGCAGATCCCTGGGCTCGACTTCGTAGTATATCGCAGCATAACGCAGCGGCAGCGGGTCCGGCTTCTTGCGCGGCAGGCTGTCGCCGGAAAGAATCAGGTCGAAATAATCCTTCATGCCCATCGCTTCCAGCAGCGGCAGAGTGAAACGCTGCGCCTTGTTGGTGATGCAGACCAGCGTGTAACCCGCATCGCGCAAGGCCTGCAGCCCTTCCATGACGCCCGGATAAGGCCGGGTTTCGCGGTGCAACACTTCGTCGTAATGCTTCTCGAACAACGGCAGCGCCTTGGCAAACAACGCATCATCCGGCTTGCCGTGCATTTCGCCGGTCAGCGCCCGCTTCACCAGGTTGCCGATGCCGTTGCCGATGTAGGACCGGATTTTTCCCAGATCGACCGGCGCCATCCCCAGATCGCGCAACATGCGCTGCGCCGCCTCGGCGATATCCGGGGCGGTGTCCAGCAGCGTGCCATCGAGATCGATGACGACGGCTTTGACGGGTAATGGAAATTTTTTATTCATAAAAAACATTTCACCACAGAGACACAGAGGCACAGAGGAAAAACAGACCCGACAACAAGTCATTTACTGCACACAAAGAAACCTTTATGAATGGTTTTGAATTTCTCTGTGTCTCTGTGGTTAGTGCTTTTAAACTTTAGCCAGTTCAGCGCGCAACGCCCCGATAACCGAATCGTAACGGTGCGGGTCGCTGTCCTTGGCCGCGCCGAACACGGCGGAACCGGCAACGAAAGTGTCCACGCCTGCCCTGGCGACTTCCAGTATGTTGCCGGGACCAACGCCGCCGTCGATTTCCAGGCTCACGTTCAGGCCGCGCGCAACTATCATCTGGCGCACCTTGCGGGCCTTGTCCAGGACGTAGGGAATGAATTTCTGACCGCCGAAACCGGGGTTCACCGACATCAGCAACACCATGTCGAGCTTGTCCAGGGTGTATTCCAGCACGTCCAGCGGGGCGGCCGGATTGAACACCAGGCCGGCCTTGCAGCCGCTTTCCTTGATCAGGCCGATGGTGCGGTCAACATGCTCGGAAGCTTCGGGGTGGAAAGTGATGTAGGTGGCGCCCGCCTTGGCGAAATCCGGGATGATGCGGTCCACCGGCTTGACCATCAGATGCACGTCGATAGGGGCGGTCACGCCATGCTTGCGCAGGGCCTCGCACACCAGCGGGCCGATGGTCAGGTTGGGCACATAATGGTTGTCCATGACATCGAAGTGAACGATATCCGCTCCGGCGGCGAGAACATTGTCCACTTCCAGGCCCAGCGTGGCGAAGTTGGCGGACAGGATGCTCGGCGCAATTCTGTATTGGGGCATGACGCTTCCTTAAATAAACCAAAGGTTTGGATTTTACCCTAAAGGACTCCGACTTTGCTATTCACTCTTGCCCTATGCGACCCGCTGGGAAGTGTGGGGGAAAATACCAGTGAATGAAACGATCGTATGCCCCATGCAGTATGCTTATGCTTGCCAGGAAAGCCAAATTCGTGTGCAATAGCGAGATGGCCGACAGCAAGAAATATGAAATCACGGTAAAAACCCACGTCGAGTACGTTCCCGACCAATCCGACATTGATCTGGAGCGGTATGTCTTCGCTTACACGATCACCATCACCAATACCGGCAGCGTCGCCGCCCAGTTGATCAGCCGCCACTGGGTTATCGCCGATGCCACCGGCCAGGTGCAGGAAGTGCGCGGCTTGGGCGTGATCGGCGAACAACCGCTGCTGAAGCCGGGCGAGAGGTTGGAATATAC
>JAJXTJ010000111.1 GCA_021783895.1 Pseudomonadota bacterium
AAGACCATGCTTGAAGAGGGGCTCTACGACGCTGACTTCCTGCGCCAGCATTCCAACATGCCCTTCCTGGCCTACAAGGATGCAAAGGGCCAATTGCATCTGGCCCTCGACGCCAAGGGCCAGCCCCGCGTCGTGCAGGAACGCAGCTCGGAAATTCGTACGGTGCCCGCCTATACCAACGATAACGGCCTGGACGTGGCAGGCCATCCCTGCTATCCGTCGCTTCACGCTCCGGACGGTCTGATGCTGGACGGGCACCCGGTGATGACCGTGCTCCAGGCGCAACTGGAAGAGATTCGGGCCTGCACCCCGGAATGGGCGGAGAATACCACCGGCATATCTGCCGCCACCATTCGGCGCATCGCCCGTGAGTTCGGCGGCGCACGTCCCGCCATCATCGATCCCGGCTGGCATGGCGGCCGTTACGGCAACATCATCATGTTGCGCCGGGTGCAAGCCATGATTCAGGCACTGACGGGCGGCATAGACAAGCCCGGCGGCTGGATCATGAGCGGCGAGGTGCACAAAAAACAAGCCAACGTCATCAAGTCGAAGCAGGAAGGCAAGGATGCGGGACCGCCGCTTACAAGCATGGTCGGTTTGCCCTTCGCCAATCTGGTCATCAGTGTATTCTCGAACGGCAAGAATTTCAGCCACGGCAAGCCCGGTTGGTCGTGGGCCTACACCGAACAGGAACGGGCAGCGGGGCGACCTTACGTGTTGCTGCCGGTACTGGCGGACGTAGGTTTCAAGGAATCGGTAGAGGGCACCCTCAACTACAAGGGCGAGCCCTACAACACCCGTGCGGTGTTGCTTAACGCCGCCAATCCCGTGCGCCATTACTACCCCGATTCCCGTTGGAAGGAAATTCTTTCCCACAAGAACATGGAGCTGGTCATCGCCATCGACGTATTGCCGTGCGACACCACGGCGTATGCTGACGTGATCCTGCCCAACTCCACCTATCTGGAGCGCGGCGAACCCAATATCTACGCCAACGGCGTAAACCACGATCTGGGGCTCGTTACGCGCTATCCGGCCATCGACCCCTTGTACGATACGCGGGAGTCGCCCGACATCCTGTTGAAGATGACGGAAATCATCAGCGGCAAGACCGACGCTTTCATGGATACCGTTGAAAAACTGACCGGGCTGAACGCCGCCTTAGTCAAGACGAAGATGGCCCAGAAGATCAAGGAGGGGGTAAAAAGTCCTTTTTCCGCCGCATACCGCGATGCGGCCTTCGAGCTGGCCTCCAAAGAGGCGGGCATCACCGTGAAGCAACTCGATACGGCACTTCGGGATAAGGGCGTGCTGATCCTGGAAACCAAGGACAAGCTCCTGGAAAAACATGCCATGCCCTGGAAACTGCCGATGCCCACCGGAAGCGGTCGGGTTGAATTTTACTCCAGTCTGTTCGACGGTTTGCGCGGCATGGGTGGAACAGCACCGCAATTCAATGTGCTTGCCACGCATATCCCGACGGAATGCCGGAAAGGTGCTTCCGGAAGCCTGGCGGATGACGAGTTCTACTTCACCTATGGCAAGGCGCCCACGGTGTCCTACGCCTCCACCAACAACAATAATCCGGTGTTGGCGGCCATCAACCAGTTCAAGAAAGACATCTACACCAACATCTGGATGCATCCGGCGCGCGCGGCCTACCTCGGCATCGCGGATGGGGACCCGATCCACATCACCAATTCGCAAACCGGCCAGGCCGCAGACGGCCACGCCCACGTTACGCGGCTTATCCACCGTGAGGCTGTGTTTTTCTACTCCGGCTTCGGCGCGGAGAACCCGTGGCTTACCCGCTCCGTGGGGGTGGGCACCGCCACCAACAAGCTGGTCCCCTACCAGGTCGAACCCGTAACAGGGGGTTTTCGTACACAGGAGTTCACCGTGCGAATAAAGAAAATTTCTGAGAAAGGAGCCACGGCATGACACATTACGCCATGGTCATAGACTTGAACACATGTGTCGGCTGCAACGCCTGCATGGCCGCCTGCGCGATGGAAAACCAGACGCCCGTATGGAAGGACAAGTGGCGCACTTACGTGCATGACAAGGAAATCGGCACCAACGAAATGGTAACGCGGCGCCTCTTCCCGCGCCTGTGCAACCACTGCGACAACCCGCCATGCCTGACCGTGTGCCCGACCGGCGCCACCTACAAGCGGCCCGACGGCATCGTCATGATTAATCCGGAGCATTGCATGGGTTGCCGGGCCTGCGCCATGGCCTGCCCTTACGATGCGCGTTACGAGGTGACTTCCGACGACATCCGCGAAGGCAAGGAGTTCTACGGCGAGCTTCAGCGCACCTGTCCGAGCATGGATAAATGCACGTTCTGCGCTCACCGTATCGACAAGGGAATGAAGCCGGCGTGCGTTCAGACCTGCATTGGCTCGGCGCGCCAGTTCGGTGATCTGGACAACCCTTCCGACCCGGTCACGCAACTGGTGATGAGCGGCGTAGCGCAGCCGCTGATGCAGCACCTGGGAACCAGGCCGAACGTGTACTACATTGACGACATGAAACGGAAAGGTTAAGCCATGGATACCATGACCTATACGACGCAAGACATTTTGACCTTGTGGCTCGCCATGTACCTGTTTTTCGGGGGTTTGGGCGCGGCTACCCTGTCGGTCAGCTTCCTCACCGACATGTACTGCCGACCGCACCGCAAGCTCGTTCTGTGGGGCGCGCTGTCCGGCGTGGTGATGCTCGCCCTCAGCTCGGCGATGCTGTTCTGGCACCTGCTTCACCACACTGCGGTGATTTACGTGCTCAACCCGCTGGTGCTGTTTTACCAGCCCCATGCCTGGATCGCCTGGGGCACCCAGTTCATCCTGTGGATGATGGTGTGGGGCCTGCTCTACGCACTACCCTACATGCGTGAAACGCCTCAGTTCGTGCGCATGCCGCTGGTGGGAACGATATTGCAGATGGGCTTTGTGAAATGGTTGTCCGCCTGCTGCATGAAGCGTCGCCGCATCGTCGGCTGGCTTGCCACCATCAACGGCATCGGCACCGCAGTGTATACCGGCCTGCTGCTCCAGTCCTTCCCGGCCGTGGCGCTGTGGCACAACCCCGGCGTGCCTCTGCTGTTCACGGTGTCGGCGTTCTCGACCGCGTTCGCCTATCTGCTGGTGATCATGAACACCTTCATCCGCGACGAGAATGACCAGGATCTGCGCCACCACTACGAGCGTTTCGACGTGATCCTGATCGCCACCGAACTGGTGATCCTGTTCTCGTTCTTCAACTACACCCTGTCCGGCTCGGAATCCGGCTACCGCTCGGCACAATTGCTTTGGCACAATTTCGGCTGGCTTGTCGGCTTCATCGGCTTCGGTCTGCTGGTGCCGTTCTTCCTTGAGCTCAAGGGCGTGACCAAGGGCTGGAGCGGGCGTTTCCCCACCGTGGCGGCGGGGCTGCTGGTGCTGATGGGCGGCTACATGCTGCGGCACTATTTCATGTACGCCGGCGTCTACGCCTATCCATGGTAATGGGGGGGATGAACGCTTCCCCTGAAACCCTGCGACTGCTTTCCGGGCTGCTGTCGAGCCCCGGCAGCGATTCACTGGCGGTGCTGCACGAACTGGCCGGGGAGTATGCCTGGCTAGCTGAGCCGGTTGCGGAACTGGAGCAAACGCCGCTGGAGGAATGGCAGGCGGAGCACGGTCGCCTGTTTATCTCCGGACATCCGAAAACCGCCTGTCCGCCGTTCGAATCGGCGTTCCTCGGCGGGACGATGTTCGGCGCCGCCTGCGACCAGCTCGGTGATTTGTACCATCGCGCCGGCCTGCAAGCCGCCGGTGCGCCACCGGATTATCTCGGCACCCTGCTGGAGTGCGCAGCCTATTTGCTTGAGCAACCTTGCGACCACAGCAGTGAATTGTTGCAGGAATTGTGGCGCGAGCATGTCGCTTCCTGGGTGCCCCGGTATGGCGCGGTGTTGCGAAAGGAAGGCCTGCTGCTGCTTTACCGGCAGCTGGGCTTGCAGCTTGCGGGCCTGCTCGATGTGTGATTCCTCCTGGAAGATGGGAGCGTTGCCCAAAGGCGGCGACTCGGCGGTGATCGCGGCGGTTGGCGACTGCTTCGGCGAGATTTATCGCAACCATTTCAGCGCTGAGTTAATGGTCAACCGCAACCTGCCGGTGGAAATCCGTGCCTTCCGCCGCAGCGACGGCTGGTGCGTGTTTTTGCTGCTGACGCCGTGGATGATGACGCGGGTGTTCCTGCCTGAGCGCGATCCCGGCTTGCGCGTTCCGACCGGGTGGAGCGCCGCCAAGCGCGCCTCCGCAAATTTTCTCGTGATCGGCCCGCTGATCGGCTTCTCCATCCTGGGCGGCGAGCAGAAGGCGCACCTCAACTACTTGCCCGAACTAGGCCATTTTCTGCTGCAACCGCTGGTGCAGTCGATGGAACGGTTCGAATCCGCCGATGAGGTCTTCGCCGCCTGGGACGAAGTCATCAAAACCCGCGATCGGGTAATGGAAGAGCAAAAACGGGAATGCGGCTGGCAGAAGGAAGTATCGCGACGGGAATTTTTCGGCAGGTTGGCGGGGAATCGCCCGAGTAGATAGGCTCGAAGTTAAGTCGCGTTAATGATTGAAATTGGATTAGAATCAGCCAGCCGGCTTGGGGCTGATTGTAACGTACTGAATACTTTGAAAGAGAAAAAGAATGAGTATTTTGTCATGGTTGAAACGCGGCGCCGAAGGCGAAGATAGCGTAAGCAATGCAACGGTTGAACCGGGCGAGGATTTTTTCCACGGCGGAAACATGAAAAAGGCCATCGATGCGCACGTCGCATGGACGGACAGGCTGGCAGCACAGATCAATGGTGTAAGCAGCGAAACACTGGACATCAGCATTGTCGCCAGCGACGACCACTGTGTACTGGGCAAGTGGATACACAGCGTAGGCAATAAGTCGTATGGCCACCTGCCGGAATTCGCAGAATTAAAGGATGAGCACGCCCGGTTTCACCATAAAGCCGGCAATGTCCTGCGCGAGGCGGACAGCAAAGGCAAAGAGGCCGCCGAAGCGTTACTGCACAGTTCCGAATTTCGCCATGCCTCCGACAAGGTACAACTCGGTTTGGTGCGGCTCTACACCAAGTCACAAGGCATCTGACCAACGGGCCTCAAGCGATCCAGGCAAACCAAATAAACAACCGCACCCCAAGGGGCGGTGTATTCCTTGTCATTCCGAGCATGGCGAGGAATCTTAAGATCCCTCACTTCCTTCTGCTACATTTTTGAGCGCAGTTCGCCGCCCAAAATCCTCTTGAATTAATCGCGTCAACTTCTATTATTAGGAGATAAAGAAATCTTCTGCTTTGAACCTATAAAAAGCAGTTAGTCCACGAAAGACACGAAAAGCACGAAATGGGGTAAGCAGGTATTTCGCCGTAAGGCGAAAACTCGCAAAATATTCAAAGATATGCAG
>JAJXTJ010000112.1 GCA_021783895.1 Pseudomonadota bacterium
TGGCTGTTGGAGTCAGTGGCCTTCAGGGCATCGATTCGTGCCTTGACGGCTTCAACCAGTGCCGGGTTGAGCGGTCCCTGGTTTGAACCACCGGAAGCAGTAGCATTGTAGGGCTGGGGCAAGGTCACGGAGGGGCGTCCCCAGAAGTATTTTGGCTCAGCGAAATTCTGGCCAATCAGCTGGGAGCCTACTGGCTTTCCATCCCGGAATAGCACACTGCCGCTGGCAGTATCGTGCAGCAGTGTCTGGGCGATGACGGTCACCGCCGCCGGGTAGGCCAGTCCGGTGATTGCGGTTAGCAGCACAAACAGGCTGACAGCAGGACGTAACAGGTCTTTCATGGCAATCTCCTTTTTCAGGCCAACCCGAAGGCAACGAGGCCCAGGTCGATGAGCTTGATGCCCACAAACGGGACGACCAGGCCTCCCAGGCCATATACCAGCAAATTACGGCGCAGCAGGATCGCAGCACCCAGCGGCTGGTATTTGACGCCCTTCAGAGCCAGCGGGATCAGGAACACGATGATGAGCGCGTTGAAAATCACCGCCGAAAGTATGGCCGATGCGGGGCTGGCAAGCCCCATGATGTTGAGTGCTTCCAACTGCGGATAGGTGGTGACGAAAGCGGCTGGGATGATGGCGAAATACTTGGCCACATCATTGGCGATGCTGAAGGTGGTTAGCGAACCGCGCGTCATCAGCATCTGCTTCCCGGTTTCCACCACCTCGATCAGCTTGGTCGGATTGGAATCCAGGTCCACCATATTGCCCGCTTCTTTCGCTGCCTGGGTGCCGCTATTCATGGCTACTGCCACATCCGCCTGGGCCAACGCTGGCGCATCGTTGGTACCGTCGCCAGTCATGGCCACCAGCCGGCCTTCGGACTGGTGCCGGCGGATCAGGGCGAGTTTATCCTCCGGCGTGGCTTCCGCCAGAAAATCATCCACGCCCGCTTCGGCAGCAATGGCCGCAGCTGTGAGTCGGTTGTCGCCAGTAATCATGACCGTGCGTATTCCCATGCGGCGCAGTTCGGCGAATCTTTCCTTGATTCCACCCTTGACGACATCCTTGAGTTCGACCATACCCAGCACTTTGGCGCCATCAGCCACCACCAGCGGCGTGCTGCCGCGTCGTGCGGCTTCATCCACGGCATTTCGGATCGCGGTCGGGAAGCTGCCGCCCAGCGCTTGAACATGCAGGCGGATGGCGTCTGCCGCCCCTTTGCGGATCTGTCGCTCGCCCATATCAACGCCGCTCATGCGAGTCTTGGCCGAAAAATGAACGAAATTGGCGTTAAGCGATTGAATATCACGACTACGCAGGTTGAATTTCTGCTTGGCGAGCACCACGATGCTGCGACCTTCGGGGGTTTCGTCAGCCAGGGAGGCCAATTGGGCTGCATCTGCCAGTTCCGCTTCCGTGAAATGATCGGCCGGGATGAAGGCCGATGCCTGGCGGTTTCCCAGGGTGATGGTCCCAGTCTTGTCGAGCAGCAACACATCCACATCGCCTGCCGCTTCCACGGCGCGGCCGGAAGTGGCGATAACGTTGGCCTGCATCATCCGGCTCATGCCGGCAACCCCAATCGCAGAAAGCAGACCCGCAATGGTGGTGGGGATCAGGCAGACCAGCAGCGCAATCAGCACAGTGATGCTGATAGGCGTGCCCGATTTCGCTACCGCTACACTGAATATTGAGAAGGGCAGCAGCGTGACGATGACACCGAGAAACACTATCGTCAACGCCACCAGCAGGATGGTCAGGGCAATCTCGTTGGGGGTTTTTTGGCGCTTGGCATTTTCCACCATTGCGATCATGCGGTCCACAAAGGTTTCGCCAGGATTGGTGGTCACGCGCATCACGATCCAGTCAGATAACACGCGGGTGCCGCTGGTTACGGCAGAGAAGTCGCCGCCAGATTCGCGAATTACCGGCGCCGATTCCCCAGTGATGGCGGACTCATCCACCGAAGCTACCCCTTCAGTAACTTCGCCATCGGCCGGGATGGTATCGCCAGCGTGGACGACCACGAAGTCGCCTTTGCGCAATTGGGAAGCGAACACCTTGGACCACTCGGTAATGGCATGGGGGCCTTTCAGCAATTTGGCCCAGGTTTCCTTCTTCAGGCCGCGCAAAGAGGCGGCCTGCGCCTTGCTGCGGCCTTCCGCTAAGGCTTCTGCAAAGTTGGCGAACAGTACCGTGAACCAGAGCCACAGGGCCACGGCCAGAATGAATCCGGCTGCCGCTTCACCGTGCCCACCCAGGGCTTGCACCCACAGGGCGGTGGTCAGGATACTGCCCACATACACAACGAACATCACGGGGTTGCGCCACTGCACGCGGGGATCGAGTTTACGGAAAGCGTCCAGGACGGCGGGCTTTACCAGCACCGGATCGAACATCGAAAACTGTTTGTGAGACATGATGGACTCCTTGCACTCAATGGACGCCGAAAAGCATGAGATGCTCAATGGCTGGTCCCAGCGCGAGCGCAGGAACATAGTTCAGGGCACCAACCAGCAAGACCGTGCCTATCAGGAGCGTGATGAACATCAGCCCATGAGTCGGCATCGTGCCGCTAGTCACGGCAATGCGTTTCTTGGCTGCCAGGGCGCCCGCCAGGGCGAGTACCGGCACAATCACGCCGAATCGGCCAAACCACATGGCGATGGCGGTCATGCCGTTATAGAAGGGCGTGTTCGCGGAAATCCCGGCAAAGGCGCTGCCGTTGTTGTTGGCGGCGGAAGTGAAGGTGTACAGGATTTCGCTGAAGCCGTGCGCGCCGGGGTTGGCTATGCCGGCTATGCCGTCGACCGCGATCACGGCTACGGCTGTGCAGGCCAGCACCAGCAAGGGTGTAACGAGAATGGCTATGGACACCATTTTCATCTCGAAGGCTTCGATCTTCTTGCCCAAGTATTCCGGGGTCCGTCCGATCATCAACCCGGCGATGAACACCGCCATCACGGCAAACACCAGCATGCCATAGAGCCCGCTGCCAACGCCGCCAAACACCACTTCGCCCAGCATCATGTTCCACAGAGGCACGAAACCACCCATCGGCATGAAGGAATCATGCATGGCATTGACTGCACCGCAGGAGGCCAGCGTGGTGATGGTAGCAAAGAGTCCTGAATCGGCAATACCAAAGCGGGTTTCCTTGCCCTCCATGTTGCCAGCACTCATGTCCACGCCCAACCGGGCCAACAGCGGGTTGCCCTGTTGCTCAAAATGCATTGCAACAACGGCCATGACGACGAACATCAGCGTCATCGCCGCCAATACTGCCCAGCCCTGGCGCGTGTCGCCGACCATGCGGCCGAAGGTAAGGCACAGTGCACCGGGGATCAGGAATATCGACAGCATCTGGACAAAATTGCTGAGCGGCGTCGGGTTTTCATACGGATGCGCCGAGTTGGCGTTGAAGAAGCCGCCGCCATTGGTGCCGAGCATCTTGATGGCTTCTTGGGACGCAACTGGCCCCATGGCCAGGGTTTGCACCTGTGTAGTTGCCGGTTCAGTAACTGGATTGCCCTTTTCATCCTTGAGCGGTTGCCCGGCGGTATCCAGCTTCGGGTTGTCGTAGTGGGTGACTTCCAGTGTGGTTACATCCTTGTAGCTGTCGAAGTTTTGAATCACGCCCTGGCTCACCAGGAAGATCGCGAAAATAAAGGAAAGCGGTAGTAGCACGTAGAGCGTGATACGCGTGATGTCCACCCAAGCGTTGCCGATGATGTTAGCCGTGTGACGAGAAAACCCCCGGATCAGGGCGATCACCACCACGATGCCGGTGACTGCCGAGAAAAAGTTTTGCACGGTCAAGCCCAGCATCTGTGTCAAATAGCTCATGGTGGATTCACCGCTGTAGCCTTGCCAGTTGGTATTGGTGGCGAAGCTGATGGCGGTGTTGAAGGAAGAGTCAGGACTGACATTGGCCATGGCCTGCGGGTTCAGAGGCAGCCAGGATTGCAGCCTCTGCAGGGCATATACCGCCAGAATGCCGATCAGGTTGAAGAGCAGGATTGCAAAAGCGTATTTCAGCCAACCCATCTCCTCGCTGGCGTTGATGCCGCAAAGACGGTAAAGAGCATTTTCTACCCACCTGCCAAGACGGGGGGCTATGCCTTGCCCTTCCATCACATTGGCTATATAGATGCCCAGCGGCTTGACCAAGCTAAGCAATAGCACTAAATAGAGTATCAACAGGATCCAGGCATGATAGCTCATGAGAAATCCTCCGGATTAAGCAGGGCTGCAATCAGGTAGATGAGCAGCGCGACAGCGACAACGGCGCTGACGATATGGAATAGGCTCATTGTGTCCTCCCCAGTCTTGCACAGCCCATGGCGAGGGCTACGACCAGGCCGAAGAAAACCACGACGACCACCAAATAGAAGAAATCCATGTTCGCCTCCGAATATTGCTCGATACAAGGCAAATGATAGGCACTACGAGCTCAAGATTCTGGAAAAATGCAGATGGGGGGTATTAAATTTCCGTAAAAATAGGCGCTGCTACTGCTACTAACGGATGAAATTCTTTTAGGGCGTTAGAGATGTTTTGAATGGCTGCATTCGCTTTCTTGGTATATTCAAAGCTGGTGAAAAAATTGAGGAGAAGAAGGAATGAAGCTCTACTATAGCCCTGGTGCCTGTTCACTTTCCCCGCATATCGTCCTGGCCGAATCCGGCCTTGCCTTCGACCTCGAAAAAGTGAATCTGGCGGCCAAGAAAACCGAGCATGGCGCTGACTATTGGAAAATTAACCCCAAAGGGTACGTTCCTACGCTTGAACTGGACAACGGCCAGCTGCTGACCGAAGGTCCGGCGATTGTTCAGTATCTGGCCGATTTGGTCCCGCAAAAGAAACTCGCCGCGCCCGCAGGAACGCTGGAACGCTATCGCCTGCAAGAATGGCTGAATTTCATTTCCACCGAACTGCACAAGTCCTTTTCGCCGCTGTTCAACCCAAAGGCACCGGACGACTGGAAGTCAATGGTCAGAGAACTACTCAACAGACGGCTTGAAATTGTTGCCAGGCAACTAGAAGGCAGAAGCTATTTGATGGGTGAAGATTTCACGGTGGCGGATGCCTATCTGTACACGGTTCTCAGTTGGGCAAAGCACGTCAAGCTCGATCTTTCATCCATGCCAATGCTGTCAGCCTACATGGATCGGGTCGCGGCACGCCCGGCGGTTCACGCCACACTGGTGGCAGAAAAACTCATTGCCCACCCGTGAAAGTGAGATGTGGAGGCGGGGGTCGGAATCGAACCGGCGTAGACGGCTTTGCAGGCCGCTGCATGACCACTCTGCCACCCCGCCTTGGGGTGTGATGCTGCGAAGGTTTAGAAACTGAAAGGGGAAAATGTACTGGCCATTTTCCCCTGGAAAAGTGGAGCGGGAGACGAGTCTCGAACTCGCGACCTCAACCTTGGCAAGGTTGCGCTATACCAACTGAG
>JAJXTJ010000113.1 GCA_021783895.1 Pseudomonadota bacterium
AACCCCATCTCGACCGGCACCCCGAATATGTAAATCAGATGGGGGTGTCGCCGGACATTCCCACGGGTTGGTTCGCCTCTTTTTCGACGCTCTTCTGATGCGCGCCCTGCTGCTGATTTTATGCCTGGTTTTCGCGCAGATCATCCGTGCGGAAGGGTTGCTGGTTATTGCTTCGCCCCTTGTACCTGCCGACTCGGTATCAAGCGAGGAACTGGCCGCCATTTACCTTACCCAGAAAACAGTATGGCCAGGCGGCCTCCCCGTGGTACCGGTTAACCGTGAAGCGGCAAGCCCGGTGCGCGAACACTTTTCTGCGGCCGTATTCGAGCGTTCGCCGCGCGAGCTTGCGGATTACTGGAACCGGCTGCGGTTCCAGGGCAGGCTCCCCCCGCTCGTGCAAACTTCCGACCTGGCCATGCTGGGCTTCGTGCGTAGCGTGCCGGGCGCAATTGGCTATGTCGAGGGCAGCCAGCCCCCCACGGGCGTCAAGATACTGAAAAAACTCCCATGAACGGGCGCTTCCGCGCAGAGAGCGAGGCGGTCGGAACGGGCCGGACGACTCGGTCCGCACTGCGCGACTGGTTCGGGCGCACCATTGCGCGCAAGCTGCTGCTGGCCTTTTTTTTCGTTTTTCTGCTCACCTACCTGGCAACCGCTCTGGTGGTGCTGAGCGCCGTTCGTACGGCGGTCACCAAGGCCGAACTGGACACCCTGGAGCAACTCGCCCACCTCAAGCTCAACAACCTGGACACCCGCTTCGAGCAATTGGCCAGCGACCTGCGCGCATGGTCCAAACTGGACGTAATGAACGACCTCGCCTCCGGCGATGTAGACAAACGCGTGGAACGTGCGCTGCAAAGCATGAAAAGCGATTACGCACTAAATGGCGATCTTTACGCTTTCGATGCGAAGGGGCTCCTGCTCGCCAGCACCAAACCGCTGCAAGGCGCCGTCGTGCTGCCGCCTGAGTGGCGGCCTCGCGGCCGACTGAGTTTTATCGATAAACATGTCAGTCCGTTCGGTGGTGAAGATGTCGTTGCCTTATCCGCTCCGGTGACCTCGACTTTTTCGTCCGGCTTTCAGCTCGGTACCCTCGTCCTGGCTTACCCCTGGTCCGAAGTCAGGGACGCCTTGGCCGACGACACCGTATTGCTGCGGCGCCAGACCGCACCCGTACTGCTGGAATCGACGCTACGCATCGCCGCATCCGCAGGCTTGCTGACCGCACTGGCCGATCGGGCAGGCTGGGTGCAGATCGGCCAGCAGACTTATCTGGCCAACAGTGCCTGGAAAAAAGGCGGATTGATTAAAGATTGGCAGGTGGTGGTGCTGCGCGAACCCGACGCCCTGTCCCATACCCTGAATTCCGTAGCGCTTCAGCTGGCGGGCCTGTGCCTGATTCTGGCTTTCCCCTTGACTCTCGCCACCCGCTGGCTGGCCAGACGTCTGACCACCCCCTTGCGCGACCTGACCGAATTTGTCGCGGGCATCACCGGCACCGGCGATCTTTCCCGGCGATTGACGCCGAGTTCCCAGGACGAGATCGGCACGCTGGCTTCCGCCTTCAACCACATGGCCGTGCGGCTGGAAAGCGCCGCGGAAGAAAGGGAGCGCTTCGTGCATGAACTCGAGGTGTTCGCCGAAGAGCTGGAAAACAAGGTGCGCGACCGGACCCAGGAACTGACTGCTTCCAATGCCGAGCTGACGCAGGCTCTGGATAATCTCAAAGCCGCTCAGAGCCAGCTGATCCACCAGGAAAAAATGGCCTCGCTGGGCCAGTTGGTGGCCGGTGTTGCGCATGAGCTGAATAACCCCATCGGCTTCATTTACGCCAACTTCCCCCATCTGGAAGAATATGCGCGCACCCTGCTCACGCTGCTCGACGAGCTGCGCAGCCTGCCGATGCCGGAAGACGCCCGGCAGCAAATGGAAGCGCGCCTGGCCGGGGCGGACCTGGAATTCCTGCGCGAGGATTTGCTCAAAATCATCCGCAGCGGGCAGTCCGGCGCCACGCGCGTGAAGGAAATCATTTCCTCCCTGCGCAGCTTTTCCCGCCTGGATGAGGCGGTCTTGAAGGACGCCCGGCTCGAAGACGGACTCGACGACACCCTGGCGCTTCTGCACCATCACTACAAAAAGCGCATCGCCATCGTCAGGGATTACCACCTGAACGTCCCGGTGTTGTGCCGTCCGGGCCAGCTCAACCAGGTATTCATGAACATCATCTATAACGCCATCCAGGCCACCCCGGATACCGGGACCATCAGCGTCAACACCCGCCAGGACAATGGCTGGGCTGTCGTGGCGATTTCCGACAGCGGCAAGGGGATCGCGCCGGATGATCTGAGCCGCATATTCGATCCTTTTTTTACCACCAAGAAAGTGGGGGAAGGCACCGGCCTGGGTTTGTCCATCTCCTATGGTATCGTCGAGAAACACGGCGGACGCATTGAGGTGGCGAGCGAACCGGGCCACGGCACGACTTTCACGATTTATCTGCCCCTGTCCCAAGACATGCCGGACACTGCCGCATAAGGACACAACCCATGGAACCCGTTTCCCCTTTGATCAATCCAGATGCCGCCGCGACTCCATTTACGCTGCTCTTCGTCGATGACGAACCGGATATCGTCGACAGCCTGCACAGAAGCTTCCGCAAGGGGTACAAGATACTGACTGCGACCTCGGGTCATGAAGCGATCGAACTGATCAAGGCGCACTCAGTGGACCTCATCATCTCGGACCAGCGCATGCCGGGCTTGACCGGCGATGCGGTTCTCAAGGCCGCGAAAGAGTTGCAGCCGAATGCCATCCGCATTCTCCTCACCGGCTATTCCGATCTTGAATCGCTGGTGAAGTGTGTCAACGAAGCGGGAATCTACAAGTACCTGACCAAGCCCTGGGAGCCGGAAGATCTCAAGCTGACCGTGACCCGCGCACTCGAACACCTCGACCTTGACCGCAGGCTCAAGCTGGCCTCCGAACATCTGAAGGATGCCTATCAGGATGCCGTGACCATGCTGTCCTTCGCCTGCGAAGGCAAGGACGAGGACACAGGCTTCCATGTCCAGCGCGTGCAGCATTTTGCCGAGGCGCTGGCGCGCGAAATGGGCCTGAGCGAAGAGGAATCCCTGCACATGGGAGTGATGAGCATCCTGCACGATGTCGGCAAACTCAATATTCCCGATGCCATCCTGAAGAAGCCTGCCAGGCTGGACCCGGACGAATGGGCCGTCATGCAGAAACACGCCGAGCATGGGGTACGCATCCTGGGCAGCAATCCCTTCTACGAAGTGGCGCGCGAAATTGCCGGCGGCCATCACGAGAACTGGGACGGCAGCGGTTATCCCCTGCGCCTGGAAGGCGAAGAGACGCCCCTGTCGGCCCGCGTGGTAAGGGTCGCGGATGTGTTCGACGCCCTGACCAGCCGCCGCCCCTACAAGGAGCCGTGGCCGGTGGAGGCCGCGCTGGACATATTGCGCGAGCAGTCCGGCAAACTGTTCGACCCGGTCATCGTGACGGCATTCCTGCGTTTGCACGTAGCCGGGACGATAGACCGCATTTTAGAGGAATATCATGGTTAAGCCGGGCGGAATTTCTTCGATCCTTTTGCTCCGGCTGATCATTAGCCAGTTTCATTGACAGAACAACAAAAAGTTGTGCGTTCTAACCCGGATATTTCATGAATTCGCGTGATGATCGCGCAGGATTTTGTTTTGTAGGGGGGGGTGTGAGGGAGTGTCGTAGTTATTCATACGACCGACTGAATAAAATTTCCATACGAAACAAAAGACCAGCGAGGGCACGCGTCAATTTATGAAATATCCGGGTTAAGTCTAATTAAATCATTGAGGCAGGCTGCCTGCATGCCTGAATAATCAATCGATTAACTGCATGCCGCATTGCTTGGCAGCGTTGCGATCAAATGTTGTCGTATAGCCGTACCCGGCTTCATTAGCTACCGTTTTTTGCAATGACAATGCATCCCGCGACGGGTTTTTTATTTTCCATTCTTAAAGTACATAAAGTGGTTTTTTCAATTGAGAATCCAGTATCCTCGAATAATCGTTTTATATATTCTGTCGAATGCCGATAGCGTCCGCTTGCTTGAAGGGCATAAGTGCCACCGGGCTCTTCGTGCTCCATACACTCTGCTGAAATAGCAATGATGCCATTTTGTCTAAGCGAACGGGATGAGGATTCAACCAGGTCTCGGAGGTCTCCAAAATAAACCAACACGTCTGCAAAAACGATAAGGTCGAATGCCGACACACTTTGTTTCAGAAAATCGTTAATGCCACCTTCATGCAGAACGTCGTATAAATTCTTTTCCTCGGCCAGGCGCAGCATTTCCGGCGACAGGTCCACTCCGACAAGAGTTCGCGCCACTGGCCTTAAATAAGTGCCACAAAGGCCGGTTCCGCAACCGGCATCAAGCACATCCAGGTCATTGCCAGCCTCCCCGCTTCCAAGACCAAGTTCATTTGCGAGGTGTTTGGGGGTGCTGTAGTCAAGTTTTTCTAAAGTTGATTCGAATGTTTTGGCAAACCCATTGAATAATTCCCGAGTGTAAATCGTTTCATCTGTCGTAATCCGAGTTTCTCCGATAATTCCTGAAGTTCCCCGCAAAATTATGGGGTCATCTGGATATATTTCTCTCGCTCTGTAAGCCAGACGCTTCGCCTTCTCACCGTCGACACAATTGAGTTCATAGAGCGCCTGACACAAACCGAATTTCGCGCTGTTTAATTTTGGCGCAAGAGCCATTGTTCGTTCGAACTGTGTAATGGCCTCATCCAGCCGTCCCAGTTTCACGAGGGTATTTCCCAGGTTGTAATATGTCTCGGCGCCATCGGGCTTGATCTTCAGCGCGCGTCGGTAGCTGGCCTCGGCCTCATCCAGCCGTCCCAGTTTCATGAGGGTAAGCCCCAGGTTGTTATGCGCCTCGGCGTAATCGGGTTTGATCTGTAGCGCGCTTCGATAGCAAGCCTCGGCCTCGTTTAGTCGGCCAAGGTCATTGAGGGTAAGCCCCAGGTTGTTATGCGCCTCGGCGTAATCGGGCTTGATCTGTAACGTCCGTCGGTAGCTCGCAACTGCGCCATCAAGTTGCCCGAGTTCTTGCAGGATAAGGCCCAGGTTGTAATGTGCCTCGGCGTAATCCGGCTTGATCAGCAGCGCGCTTCGGTAGCTGGCCTCGGCCTCATCTGGCCGTCCCAGGACATAGAGGGTATTGCCAAGTTTGTAATGCGCCTCGGCGTAATCGGGCTTGATCTGTAGCGCGCTTTGGTAGCTGGCCGTGGCCTCATCCAGCCGGCCCAGGTCATTGAGGGTAAGACCCAGGTTGTAATGTACCTCGACATCGTTCGGCGTCAATGCTTCCGCTTTTCGCATGGCAGCCAAGGCATCGACATCTCGTCCCATCTGCTTGAGCACTGCACCCAGGGCAGTCCAGCCA
>JAJXTJ010000114.1 GCA_021783895.1 Pseudomonadota bacterium
TGCTCTTGGCCCACCAAGGCCTGCATCCCGACCAAGTGCTGGCCGAACTTGCCCGCCGCGAAGGGGTCTCAGGTATTACTGAAAAGGCGAACCGGCCATGAAGGATTGCATATTCTGCCGCATCGTGGTCGGAGAAGTGCCCTGCCGCAAGGTATACGAAGACGATGAAGTGCTGGCTTTTCATGACATCCACCCTATGGCGCGGGTGCATTTCATGCTCATTCCGAAAATCCATGTGGAGAGTCTGGAAACTGCCGGGTCGGAACATCAGGCACTGCTTGGACGTATGCTCCTGCTGGCGCCGAAACTGGCGCGGGAGCAAGGCCTGACCCGCGGTTTTCGCACCCTGATTCGCACCGGCCCGGAAGGTGGGCAGGAAGTTCCGCATATACACGTGCATATTTATGGCGGCGGCGAACCGCCCAGCCGTTGATTTATTAGGAGGTAACACATCATGGGTGGCTTGAGCATTTGGCATTGGCTCATCGTATTGCTTATTGTTTTGCTGGTTTTCGGCACCAAAAAACTCAAGAACATCGGCTCCGATCTTGGCGGCGCGGTAAAGAATTTCAAGGAAGCCATGAAGGAAGAGAATGCCAAGCTACCCGATGCGGGGAAGACAGGGCAGACCTATGATGCCGAGGTAAAAGACAAACACGAGTCCTAATCCGGGCCCAGGCCCGGTCGTACGCCCATGTTCGATATCGGTTTCTCGGAGCTTTTGCTCATCGCCGTGGTGGCGCTCATCGTCATCGGGCCGGAGCGCATGCCCAAAGTTGCGCGCACTGCCGGGCATCTGCTGGCCCGTTTCAACCGCTACGTCTCCCAGGTGAAAGCCGACATCAGCCGCGAAATGGAACTGGAAGAACTACGCAAGTCTGGACAGCAGGTCAAGGAATCGGTGGAAAACGCAGGGCAAGAAATCGAAGATCATGCGCGCCAAGCCGACCATGTGATCCATGAAGAGGTGGGGCAGGCGGAAAAATCCATAACGGGCGCGCTAGGCCACGATGATTCCGGCCAGCCGCAAGTAAATCCGGAGTCCCCCGCTCCCGATGCGTCGGCAGCCGGCAAGCCTGCGCAACCGCTCCATGAGTGACGCGGAAGATTCGCTGCAGGACAGCTTCATCTCCCATCTCATCGAACTGAGGGACCGGCTGCTGCGTTCCCTCATTGCCGTGGTGGTGGTGTTCCTGGCCCTGTTCCATTGGGCGCGGCAAATTTACGAGCTGCTGGCCAAACCGTTGCTGGCAGCGCTGCCCAAAGGCGGGCAGATGATCGCGACCGAAGTGACGACCCCTTTTCTCGTGCCGGTGAAAGTCACGCTCATGGTGGCTTTTCTCATCAGCCTTCCCTACGTGCTTTACCAGATATGGGCGTTCGTCGCGCCGGGGCTCTATAAGCATGAAAAGCGCCTGGCGCTGCCGTTGGTGGTGGCGAGCGTCGCGCTGTTTTTTCTCGGCATGAGTTTCGCGTATTTCCTGGTCATGCCGATAGTGTTCCACTTCATCGTCAGTTTTGCGCCCGAAGGCGTGGCGGTCATGACGGACATCGGCAAATACCTGAGTTTCGTGATGACGCTGTTCCTAGCGTTCGGCACGACATTCGAGGTGCCCATCATCGTCATCGTGCTGGTCAAGATGGGCTTCGTTTCAGTGCAGAAACTGCGCGAAGTGCGCCCCTATGTGATTGTCGGCTGTTTTGTCGTGGGGGCGATCTTCACGCCGCCGGACATGCTTTCGCAGACGATGCTGGCCGTACCGCTCTGGCTGCTTTACGAACTGGGCGTGCTGGTCGCCTCGCTCATGACCAGGCCGCATGCGGGAGCCGCGGGGGAGGAAGAATACCAACCGATGACCACCGAAGATATGGATCGGGAATTCGATCGGCTGGAAAAAGAAAATCAGGATTTACCCAAATCCTGATCGCCTACAGATGCACAATGTTTAAATATGTGCACCATATAAGTGCTTAGCGTTTTATTAAACGCACCTAAATAGTTCACAATCTTCCCGGATTTTTTATAACCCATTGATTTTTTGTGCACGCAAATTGTGCATGAAAATTGCTTCTTGTCTGCCTTGTTTCAAGGAGCAAGCAATGGATGTTCTAAAAAATGGCACGGATGTTTTTTTCATACTCATGGGCGCGGTCATGGTGTTGGCCATGCACGCCGGCTTTGCCTTTCTCGAGCTGGGAACGGTCAGGCAGAAAAACCAGGTCAATGCGCTGGTCAAGATACTGACGGATTTTTCCGCCTCGACCATCGCCTATTTTTTCATCGGTTATACGCTGGCTTACGGGGTGAGTTTTTATCGCGGGGCCGGCGCTTTGATGGACCATTCCGGGCATGAGCTGGTCCGCTTCTTTTTCCTGCTAACTTTTGCTGCGGCTATTCCCGCTATCGTCTCGGGCGGCATTGCCGAGCGCGCGAAATTCGCACCTCAGCTGGCGGCGACGTTTATCCTGGTGGGCTTCGTCTATCCTTTTTTCGAGGGCATCGCCTGGAACGACCATTTCGGCATCCAAGATTGGCTGACGCATGAGTTCGGTGCTCCTTTCCACGATTTCGCCGGATCGGTCGTGGTGCATGCCGTAGGCGGCTGGGTCGGGCTTGCGGCGGTGCTGTTGCTCGGCCCGCGCAGAGGGCGCTATCGCAAGGACGGGGCCGTGGCCGCGCATCCGCCTTCCAGCATCCCTTTTCTTGCCCTGGGCGCCTGGATACTCATCGTCGGCTGGTTCGGCTTCAACGTCATGTCGGCGCAGAACATCGACAAAATTTCCGGTCTGGTGGCGGTCAACTCGCTGATGGCGCTGGTCGGCGGCACGCTGGCGGCGCTCGTGGCGGGGCGCAACGACCCCGGCTTCGTGCACAACGGCCCCCTGGCGGGCCTGGTGGCCATCTGTGCCGGTTCCGACGTCATGCATCCCATCGGTGCCCTGGTGACCGGGGTCGTTGCCGGCTTGTTGTTCGTATGGATGTTCACAGTCACGCAAAACCGCCTGAAGATCGACGACGTCCTGGGGGTGTGGCCGTTGCACGGCTTGTGCGGCATGTGGGGGGGCATCGCCGCGGGGATTTTTGGCAGCCGCGCCCTCGGCGGCATGGGCGGCGTGAGCATGATGTCCCAGGTTCTGGGCACGCTGCTGGGCGTGGCGATCGCGTTTGCCGGCGGCTTGATCGTGTATGGGGCGCTGAAGGCCTGGGTCGGCATACGTTTGGATCCGGAGGACGAATTCAACGGCGCGGATTTGTCCTTGCATCGCATATCCGCAACACCGGAAGGCGAAACCGCCAACTGAATTCCTTGCGCCTGCCGCGAAGCGGGCGTCGGCGGGCGGGGTAAAATTACCCCGAGGAATCGACCATGACCCCCAGCTTCGTCCACCTGCGCCTGCATTCCGAGTATTCCGTGACCGACGGAACTGTGCGGGTGGATGACGCAGTAGCATTGGCGGCAGGCGACGGGATGCCGGCGCTGGGTTTGAGTGATCTGAGCAACACCTTCGCATGGGTGAAGTTCTATCGAGCGGCCCGGGACAAGGGCGTCAAGCCGATTTTTGGCGTCGATGCCTGGGTGGCCAATTCCAAGGATGCCCAGCGGCCCTCGCGGCTGCTCCTCCTGGTGCGCCACCTCGACGGCTACCGCAAGCTGTGCGAAATACTTACGCGCGCCTACCGCGAAGGCATGCGGCGCGGCCGGGCTGAGATTGATCCGCGCTGGCTCGCCGGAGAAGCCGCGCGCGGTTTGATGGCCTTGTCCGGCGGCTTCCAGGGCGATGTCGCCGTGTCGTTGCTGAGCGGTAATTACGATCAGGCAAGGCGGCAGGCGGAAACTTGGCTGGAACTGTTTCCGGAGGGCTATTATCTGGAACTACAGCGCTTCGGGCGGCCGGAGACGGAAGCGCTGATCGATGGCCTGCTGGAATTGGGCGCGGAATTGGGCATCCCCAGCGTGGCAACCCATCCCATCCAGTTCGCGCGGGCGGAGGATTTCAAAGCCCACGAGGCGCGCGTCTGCATCGCCCAGGGCGCACTGCTCGGCGATGCGCGCCGCGTCAAGGCCTACACGCCCGAGCAGTATTTCAAGAGTACGGCGGAAATGGCGGGGCTGTTTGCCGACCTGCCCGAGGCCTTGGCCAATAGCGTGGAAATCGCCAAGCGCTGCAACCTGACGCTGGAGTTGGGCAAGAGCAAACTGCCGCTTTTTCCCACCCCGAACGGCAAAACGCTGGACGAACACATACGCGAGGCGGCCTACGAAGGTTTGGCCCGCCGCCTCGCGCACGTGTATCCCGATCCGCAAGCGCGCGAGGCCAAGCGCGCCGAATACGAGAAGCGCCTGGAATTCGAGCTCGGCACCATCATCCAGATGGGCTTTCCGGGCTATTTTCTCATCGTTGCCGACTTCATCAACTGGGCCAAGAACAACCACGTACCGGTGGGTCCGGGGCGAGGCTCCGGAGCCGGCTCACTGGTGGCCTATAGCCTGGGCGTCACCGACCTAGACCCCTTGCGCTACGATCTTCTGTTCGAGCGCTTTCTCAATCCCGAGCGCGTGTCCATGCCGGACTTCGACGTGGATTTCTGCCAGGATGGGCGCGATCGCGTGATCAATTACGTCAAGGAACGCTACGGCGCCGATGCCGTCTCGCAAATCGCCACGTTCGGCACGCTCGGCTCCAAATCGGTGATCCGGGACGTCGGGCGGGTGTTGGACATGCCCTATGTTTATTGCGACAAGCTCTCCAAGCTCGTGCCCATGGAAGGAGTCAAGCCCGTTTCACTGGCCAAGGCGCTGGCAATGGAGCCGCAATTGAAAGAGCGCTATGACAGCGAAGAAGAAGTCAGGGAATTGTTCACCCTGGCGGACAAGCTGGAAGAACTGCCACGCAACGTGGGCATGCATGCCGGCGGGGTGCTCATCGCGCCGGGCAAGCTGACCGATTTTTGTCCGCTATACCGCCAGGAAGGCTCGGATGCTTTCGTTTCCCAATTCGACAAGGACGACGTCGAGGCGGTCGGCCTGGTCAAGTTCGACTTCCTGGGCCTGCGCACGCTCACCATCCTGAACGAAGCGGTCGGCTTCGTGCGGCGCCAGCCAGGCATGGAAACTTTCCACTTGGAAGATCTCCCGCTCGACGACGCTGCGGTCTATCGGCTGTTCGCGGAAGGCAACACCACCGGGGTATTCCAGTCGGAATCGCGCTCGGCCAAGGATCTGGAGCGGCGCCTCAAGGCGGATTGCTTCGAGGACATCATTGCCCTCATGGCACTGAACCGGCCCGGCCCGCTTGGCTCCGGCATGGTGGACGACTTCATCGCGCGCAAGCAGGGGAGGCAGACGCCGGAGTACTTCCATTCCGATCTGGAGCCGGTACTCAAGTCCACTTACGGCATCATCGTCTAT
>JAJXTJ010000115.1 GCA_021783895.1 Pseudomonadota bacterium
TAGCGAGTTCTGCGGCATGGTTGCCTTCGACGAAGATGTTGTCGTAGGCCCAGGCGACGGGGCTTGGGTATGTATCACTAATGGCCTTCCTCAGATACTTGGTGGTTTCCTTGAATTTGTAATTGGTGGTAGCCGCAGACATGGTAGAAGCCGACCAAATAGCTGCCTTGACTGCCAAAGCGCTTGCCGCCATCCATTTCAACCACCGCCATCTCGCAACCTCCTCCGTCAGGCTATATCTCATCAACCGGTGTCGCCGCATAGATTCTTCGTGCATGCAATTCGGTCACTCGCCTTATCGCGCTTTCCGCAAGGAGAATCCCGTAATGCTCAACGAGTTTATCCTCGACCTGGGCAAAGGCAACATCGGCCCCAAAGTCCGTCACTACTCGTTGCAAAGGCAGCGAACAACCGCGATGGCGCATCTTGGCACGACTCACAAAGGGACGAATAGGCTTGTTCCCGCGCCGATACTGCTGCTCTATCTACGGCGATTTCGCCAAAGATACTGTGCCAGTGGAGTTTTTTTACCGCCCCGCCAAGTCTTTCTCTGTCGCCCATGCTTGTAGCGACTCTTGCCCCATCCGCCTCATCTCTTCAATTAAGTCGCATCTCCGCCGCTCTAGCCTCTTGCAGCCCTCCATCTCGTCCTCGACTACCAACAACATCGATTCAACCCGGCTCCGTAGCTCAGGATGCCCATTCAGGCGATTCAGCAAAGATTCGTCACTAATCCCCATGCCGCTTCCCTCTCATCAAAACAGTGGATAGGATTGCGAGATTACTGCACCTCAGTTTGAATCGCACCCGACGGATGAGGCCGCAGTCCGCTATCAGTCTTGTTGCTACTACGACCTTATCAGCGGCACGGCGGTGATAAGGTGTATCCGGGCTTAGGCTGAGAATGCCGTCTTCCGGCCCGTCACCAGATATTCCAGTAGCTCCCTAACCGGACGGATAGCCTCACCGAAGGGCAGGCTTTCCGAGCCGCGGAAGAACAGGCCCTTGTTGATGTCGCCGCGCATGGCGGCGGCGAGCTGGGAGTCGATGCAGAACTGGCCCATTTTCGAGATGCCGTCGCGCAACCCGCAATCCGACAGGCAGTCGAGCACGGCGGCGCATTTCGCGCGGATCGGGTTGGCGTAGGACATCAGCTTGACCTCGCGCTTCAGGTAGTTCTGCAGCCACGGCGTCAGCACGGCGCGGGCGGGCAGGCCGGCGGCGCTCATGAAGGTGACGATGTCTTCCGGCTTGGCTTCGGTCAGCACTTTTTTGAAGTTGGGGTGGGCGTCGCCCTCCTCGGTCACGGCGAACGGTGTGCCGATTTGCACCGCGCTGGCGCCGAGCGCCAGCAGGTCGCGAACTTTTCCGAAGGTATTGATGCCGCCTGCCGGGATCAGCGGAATACGCTCGCGCTCGATGCCGAATTCCCTGAGCAGATTGAACACGCCTTCCAGTACGCCGGGAAAATCGAAGCGCGGGTCGGTGATGTCGTCCGGCTTGGGCGCGCCGAGGTGCCCGCCGGCAAAGCGCGGATGCTCGATGACGATGGCGTCGGGCAGTTTCTGCTTGCGCATCCATTTCTTCAGCACCACGTTGATGCCGCGTAGGTCGGACAGGATCGGCACCAGCGCGACATGGGGGAAGTCCGCCGTCATTTCCGGCAGGTCGAACGGCAGTCCGGCGCCCATCACGATCGCATCGGCGCCGCTTTCGCAGGCCTGACGCACCAGTTGGGGATGTTCGGTGACCGCTTTCATGATGTTGACGGCGATCATGCCCTTGCCCTGGGCGATTTTCTTGGCGCTCTTGATTTCGCGGTCGAGTGCGGCCAGGTTGGCGCGGTCCATGGCATCCTTGCTTTTCGCGTGCAGCGACTGTTCCATCAGATCCGTATGATGGCGGCGCAGGTCGATGCTGGCGATGGTGCCCACCGCGTTCTCCTTGGCCACCGCGCCGGCCAGATGGTGTGCCGAAACGCCGACTCCCATGCCGCCCTGAACGACCGGTAGCAGTTCTTTCCCTTTGAGCTTGAACAGGGGTAAATCAGTATGCAGCATTCAACTTCCTTACGGTGAGTACCCAATGGCGATTTGAAAACGGCGCCTGGCTTTGGTTTGGCCTGAAGGGGAAATGGCGTTCTAGAAACGATGCATTTTACATTAAATGGCTACGTTATTCAATGGGTTGAAGGTCGCAACAGGCCTCATCCTGTCGCCCGGTCAAGCATTTCGCCGACTGCGGTTCAAAGCTTACATTGCCCATAACTCACGCGCTCGATGCCGGCCAGATCGGCGGTCGTGGCAACCTGTCCGAAGCCCGCCCGGACCAGCAGTTCACGGCACGCCGCCGCCTGGTCGTAGCCGTGCTCAAACAGCAGCCAGCCGCCGGGCTTGAGGTGGGCGGCGGCGCCCCGGACGATGGCACGGATGCCGTCCAGGCCGTCCGCTCCGGAAGCCAGCGCCGCAGCGGGTTCGAAACGCAGGTCGCCCTGCGCGAGATGCGGGTCGGCGGCGGCGATGTAGGGCGGATTGGAGACGATCAGTTCGAAGGTTTCGCAAGCCAGGGCGCTGTACCAGTCGCTTTGGATCAGGCGCAGGTTGCCCGCCCCCAGCCGTTGTGCATTTTCCCGAGCGACTTCCAGTGCCGCAGGGGACCGGTCCACCGCAACCACTTCTGACTGGTGGCGGTGCCGCGCCAGCGTCACCGCCACCGCGCCACTGCCGGTGCCCAGATCCAGCACCCGGACAGATCGGTCAGCAGGAATGCGGGCCAGCGCCAGCTCCACCAGCAGCTCGGTTTCCGGGCGCGGAATCAGTACCGCCGGGGTGACCTTGAAATTGAGGCTGTAAAACTCGCGCTCGCCGAGGATGTAGGCGATGGGTTCGCCGTCCCAGCGGCGTTCGAACAGGTCGGCGAAGGTTGCGGTCTGCTCCGGGTCGAGCGGGTCGCCGCCATGGGCGATCAGCCAGGCGCGCGACCGGCCAAGAGCCTGGCCGAGCAGGACTTGCGCTTCGAGGCGGGCTTCCGCCGTGCCCAGGCCGAGCGCGCGGGCAAACGCGAGGGCGCTGCACTGCACAATTTCGTTGATGGAGGCGGCCATCGGGCTGGCTTCGCCTACTCTTCCCCGCCCAGGGATGCCAGCAGTTCCGCCTGGTGTTCGGCCATCAGCGCGCCGACCAGTTCGTCCAGGTCGCCGTCCATGATCTGCTCGATCTTGTACAGGGTGAGGTTGATGCGGTGGTCGGTGACGCGCCCCTGAGGGAAGTTGTAAGTGCGGATGCGTTCGGAGCGGTCGCCGCTGCCGATCAGCGATTTGCGCGTGGCGGCCTCCCTGGAGTGGCGCTCGCGCAACTGCACATCCATGATGCGGGCAGCCAGCACCGACATCGCCTGCGACTTGTTCTTGTGCTGCGAGCGGTCGTCCTGGCATTCCACCACGATGCCGGTAGGCAGGTGGGTAATGCGCACCGCCGAATCGGTCTTGTTGATGTGCTGGCCGCCGGCGCCCGAAGCGCGGTAGGTGTCGATCCGGAGGTCGGCGGGGTTGAGGTTCACCTCCGCCAGTTCGTCCGCCTCCGGCAGGATGGCGACGGTGCAGGCCGAGGTATGGATACGCCCCTGGGTTTCGGTCGCCGGCACGCGCTGCACGCGGTGGCCGCCGGACTCGAACTTGAGTTTGGAATAGGCGCCCTGGCCGACGATTTTGGCGATGATTTCCTTGTAGCCGCCCATCTCGCCGAGGCTTTCCGACAGGATTTCCACTTTCCAGCGCTGCCTTTCGGCGTAGCGTGCATACATGCGGAACAAATCGCCGGAAAACAGGGCCGATTCGTCGCCGCCGGTGCCGGCGCGGATTTCCAGGAAGATATTGCGCTCGTCGTTGGGATCCTTGGGCAGCAGCTCGGCCTGCAGTTCGGTTTCGAGTTGCTGCAGGCGTGCCCTGGCGTCTTCGATTTCGGCCTCGGCCAGTTCGTGCATTTCCGGGTCGGCCAGCATCGCCTGCGCATTGGCGATGTCGGTTTCGGACTGGCGATAAGCCTTGTAAAGCGCGACCACCGGCGAGATTTCCGCGTGCTCGCGCGTGAGCTTGCGGTAATTGTCCAGATCGCGGGTCACCGTCTCGCCGGCCAGCAGACGGTTGAGTTCATCCAGCCGCTCGGTAATCTGAGCGAGCTTGTTTAACAAAGTCGGTTTCATTCGTGGTGGAGCGAGTAAAGTCGGGACAACAACGTCGCCAGTTCCTGGCGGTCGTTATCGCTGGCGTGGCTGAGGGCGTGGGTTGGCAGATGCAGGAATTTATTGGTGAGTGCGCGTGATAACACGTCAATGACTTCACGCGGATCGTCGCCACGCGTCAGCATTTTTTGTGCGCGTTCCAGTTCGTGGCGGCGGTAGCGCTCGGCATGGTCGCGCAAACCGCGGATGGTGGGTACCATCTCGCGGGTTTCCATCCAGTGCACAAAGGTTTCCACCCGCGCTTCAATGATCGCCTCGGCCTGGCTGACTTGTGCCTGGCGATTGTCCATGCCTTGTTTGACCACTTCGCCCAGATCGTCCACGGTGTAGAGAAACACGTCGTCGAGCTCGGCGACCTCGGTTTCAATATCGCGCGGCACCGCCAGATCCACCATGAAAATAGGACGGTGGCGGCGCACCTTGAGCGCGCGCTCGACCATGCCCTTGCCCAGAATGGGCAACTGGCTGGCGGTACAGGTCACCACGATGTCATAACTCGCCAGATGCTCGGGCAGGTCGGTCAGCGCAATGGCACTGCCGTTATAGCGGTCGGCCAGCAGGCGCGCGCGTTCTTCCGTGCGGTTGGCAACCAGAATATGTTTGGGGTGGCGCGCGGCAAAATGCGTGGCGCACAGTTCGATCATCTCGCCGGCACCGATGAACAACACATTCTGTTCGGCTACGCTGGGAAAAATGCGCTCTGCCAGACGTACAGCTGCTGCCGCCATGGAGACCGAACTGGCGCCGATTTCGGTGGCCGTGCGCACCTCCTTGGCCACCGCAAAGGTGCGCTGGAACAGCTTGTGCAGCAGCATGCCGAGGGTGCCGGCGTGCTCGGCGGTTTTCACCGCCTGACGCATCTGACCAAGGATCTGGGTTTCGCCCAGCACCATGGAATCCAGCCCGGACGCCACGCGGAATGCATGGCGTGCCGCTTCAGCCTGCGGCAGCGCGTACAGGTAAGGCTGGATGGCTGAGCGCTTGAGCTGGTGGTAGCGTGCCAGCCAGTCCAGCGCAGCCTCGCCGTGGCTGGTGTTGCAATACACCTCGGTGCGGTTGCAGGTGGACAGGATGGCGGCTTCCTTCACCGGCGTGTGCGTAGTCAGGTCGTGCAGCGCCTCCTCCAT
>JAJXTJ010000116.1 GCA_021783895.1 Pseudomonadota bacterium
CTTCTATGTGGGTGCTGTCGCCGGAGGGGTTGACCAGGCGGTATTCACGGTACACGTGGGGTTTGAGCAATGCGTATTTATCCCGATCCAGTTCCGAGTCGGTGGGGAGGACAATGACTTGCGGCCCCGCCTTGGGGAAGTAACGAGTGATGAGGTTTTCCTGGTGTTGGCGGTCGATACGGGCCAAGGGGGTATCCACTACCACTGGCGCCTCCTTGCCTGATACATCTTTCAGGCCCCATATCAGAGATTGGGCGACCAATTGTTTCATGCCAGCAGAAAGGTTTCCCATGCCGACCGGCGAGTTGTCGGAGTCAAAATAGTGGAGAGAAAAGTCATCATTGACCCGGATTTGGTTTATTAGGCCATGGGAGGTCATGAGTTCGCGGAAACGCTCGTTAAGTGCTATTTCAATCTCGCCACGGCGGCGAGCTTTGAGTAATTCGCGGTAGGTGGCAAGGGTAGACCGCATTTTCTGCCCTAGACCCAGTTTGTCACGCGCTTGATTGGCACCCACTAATTTCTTTTCTTCCTGGCGGCAAGCATCTTTCTTTTGCTCAAGTTCGCGATTCAGATTGCGTTTTTGCTCGTCGAATTCACCAAGGCGCTGGCGTAATTTCGCCTGCTTGTTCTCCAAGTCATCACGCTCGGCGAGCCGTTGCTGGAACTCTTCGCGCTCCTGCGGCGCGAGATTGGATACATCGTTGCGCTTGCGTTCGACATCGGCAAGTTCCTTCTTTAGGTTGCGGATTTCAACCAACTGTTGCGCCCATTGGGTGCGCTGCCGGTCATTGCGTGCATAGTCCTCCGTTACCCGTAATACTGCTTCCGCCCGAGCCGGAGAAAGGCGGAATAACCCGATTGCCAAGTCCGCCTCGTCGGGACGGTAGCTGTCGAGTACACGTGCCAGCTTGCGCCGCATAAAATCATCCTGCTCATGGGACAGGGGGGGCATCGGCATGGGCGGTTCGCCAAACAGGCGTTCTGGTAAGGCGGAAAAAATACGTCCGATTTCATCTTTTAAACGGCGGTTGGGATGGGTGGCGATTTTCTCCAATTCCCCGGCAGCAATACTCATCAGGGTGGGATTCAGAACCAGCGGCGCAGCGCGGGTAAAAGCGTCGAAAAAGGCAAAGGCCTTTTCCTCCAGGCGAGCCAGAGTCTCGCCATGTCTCACTGACAGGCGGTTTTCCTCACTTTGCAGGGCGAACTGTCGGCGCGCTTGCAACGCGGCATCCGTCCTACGCAGGGCGTAGGCAATTTCTTCGGTTTCATCTTCAACGGCGGCGCGATCCATCGCCAATTTGGCGATCTTTTCCTCGGTCGCTTTCAGTTGAAACTGGTGGGAGTTGAGAGAATGCTGGTTGGCATCGTTGGAGGCCCGCCTCCATTTCACCAGATTGCGGTTGAGATATTCGTCGACCACGTCAATGTCGGCCAGGTCCAGCAATTGTTCGATTTGCCGCAGTTGCCCTTCACGGTTGGCCTCGGCAATCTGCTGAACTTGTTCACCATCGTAGATGAAAAAAGGCATGATTGCCTCAGGAAGGCGGGTTTGCAGAAAAGCACGTGCCTCGCCTTCGGTATCCCCGTCCTTGTCTTCCAGAACATCACCAAAACTGGGGGTGATGCGCAACACTTCATGGACTTCGCCCTTTTCCAGAGCCCAGGTGCGTTTTACGTCAACCTGACCGGCTGCCTCACGCCAGGCGAGGGATAAACCAAATTCCATTTCGCCCGCCGCTCGGGCATGGCGGTTGAAAATCCCCATCCATTCGTCGCCCATGCCGAGCAAGTAATCGTTGCGCTTGATTTTTGCGCCAGAACGGACGCTCTGGCGCAATTCATCCGAGACGCCCGTCAGCAACAGCTTGAGGCTGTTGAGGAAGCTGGTTTTGCCATAGCCGTTCCGCCCCCAGATAAGCACAACATTACGACCGTCCTGAGGGGGGCTCAGGTCGAACTCGCAGGTGCCCAAATAGGAAAACAGGTTGTGGATTCGGAAACGTTCGAGAATCATGCTCGGTCCGCCTGCTCCGCTTGTCGTGCTGCCTTTTCCAGCAATTCACCCACTGCATTTTCTAAGCCTATTTTGGCTCCCCATTTATCCAAGGAGGGGAAGTCGCGTCGTCGTATATCCAGCAACTGGCGTACGAGTTCCGGGCTGATGTCTTGCTCTAGCGCGGCTTGTTCCAGCAACTCATCTTCTGGGGTGGCGACACGCTCGTTTTCAGTCATGGCAATGCTCCTTCCATGGCGGGCGGCGATGTTGGTCGCCAAATTGTTTTGAAAATCAAACTCCCTTGACCATTCCTGTTGAATGTAAACCAATTCTTCATCGGTGGCGAGGGGTAACCCCGTTTGTTTTTCAAGCGCTAATAGTTGATCCAGAATTTCCTGTCTGGCGGATGGAAGAAACGGGCCAGGCCCGGCATTCCCATTGCGTTTTACTTCACTACGATATCCCGGACGGTCGCGCAGTTCGATTAGCCAGTTGCGGAATTCAACCAGAGGTTGCAAGTGCTCTTCCCCGGAGCGGATAAAGCCTTGTAGAGACTTGTCTTCCTTGACGACGGTGCAAGTCCAGCAGCCAAAGCGGCTACCGCCGCAAGAGGGGGTGTTCAGGTCGAAAATGACGGGGCATTCACCACCGCTTGCTTGGCGGTAAAGCGACATCAGGAACCCGTGGTCGCCACCCCAAGGACATTTGCTGGTTGACAGATACTCCCAAACATCATCGGTTGACCAACCTGCAATGGGCGTGGCAACTAGGGCATTTGGTATTTCATGGTGGGGGTTGAGGCCGCGGCTGTTGATCTCTCGCGCCTGCATGGTGCGCCCGCGCTGAGAACTCTCCGAAATGCGTGTGCCGAGAAGCAATATGACGCTGCCGTGCTTGCGTGTGATTTCATCAATAGCACGCCTAGAAGGCTTGATTTTCATATTGCTGGTACACCAGCGGAACCAACGAGATGGAGGAGGATAACCCTTACCGATTAACTTGCCCCAGAAGCCTTCTTTCGGCAGGGGATGAACCAAAGAAGTAAAAAGCGGAAGTCTTCCTGTCTCTGCGGCTTGCTGAATGCGCGTCAACGTTGCCAAGACATAGCTCGCGACATTGGGCGCCTCAACTTGGGTGTCCGATGATAGGACAATCACTGGCTTGGATGCCTTGCTCCTCAGCCGCAACACCAATTCATACACTAGCTGTAATACCGCAGTGGAATCCTTACCCCCAGAATATGCAACAACCCACGGACGGTTATCTGCAAGATACAGCTCTTCTAATGAGATAAGGGCATCCGATACCAATGAGTTTTCCATATAAAGGTTTGGTGCGGCATTTGTTGGGCTGATCAAGGTGAATGTCTAACCTTTCCTTGGCAAGGAAAAAAGTCCCTCTGCGAGGAAAGCGCTGTCTCCAGCCCTCGCAGAAAGAGATTTATTTGAAGTTGTTCTCAGGATCAATACCTGTAATGGTTGGCCTTGTACGGGCCGTTCTTCGGCACGCCGATATAGGCGGCCTGCACTTCGGTCAGTTCGGTCAGGTTCACGCCGATCTTCATCAGGTGCAGACGCGCCACTTTTTCATCCAGATGCTTGGGCAGAACGTAAACCTTGTTCTCGTAGTTTTCCGGATGGTTGAACAGCTCGATCTGGGCGATGGTCTGGTTGCTGAACGAGGCCGACATCACGAAGGACGGATGGCCGGTGGCGCAGCCCAGGTTCACCAGGCGGCCCTTGGCCAGCACGATCAGCTTCTTGCCGTCGGGGAAGATCACGTGATCGACCTGCGGCTTGATCTCGTCCCACTGGTATTTTTCCAGCGAGGCGATGTCGATTTCGGAATCGAAGTGGCCGATGTTGCAGACGATGGCTTCGTTCTTCATCTTCGCCATGTGGTCGTGGTTGATCACGCTGAGGTTGCCGGTGCAGGTGACGAAAATGTCGCCAAGGCTGGCGACGTCGTCCATGGTCACCACGCGGTAGCCTTCCATCGCCGCCTGCAGCGCGCAGATCGGGTCGATCTCGGTCACCATCACGGTGGCGCCCATGCCGCGGAATGCCTGGGCGCAGCCCTTGCCCACGTCGCCGTAGCCGAGCACCACGCAGATCTTGCCGGCGATCATCACGTCGGTGGCGCGCTTGATGCCGTCGAGCAAAGATTCGCGGCATCCGTACAGGTTGTCGAACTTGGACTTGGTGACCGAGTCGTTGACGTTGATCGCCGGGAACTTCAGGCGGCCTTCCTCTGCCATCTGGTAGAGGCGGTGCACGCCGGTGGTGGTTTCCTCGGTCACGCCCTTGATGTGCTTGATGCGGGCGGAGTACCAGCCGGGCGAGGTCGCCAGCTTGTTCTTGATGGCGGCGAACAGCACGCGCTCTTCTTCGCAGGTCGGCTTGGCGATGCAGGAAGGATCGGCTTCGGCGCGGGTACCCAGGTGCAGCAGCAGGGTGGCGTCGCCGCCGTCGTCCAGGATCATGTTGGCAGGGGCTTCTTCGCCGTTCGCGTTGCGCGGCCATTCAAAAATCCGGTGGGTGTAATCCCAGTACTCTTCCAGCGATTCGCCCTTGTAGGCGAACACCGGGATGCCGTCGGCGGCGATGGCGGCCGCGGCTTGGTCCTGCGTCGAGTAGATGTTGCACGAAGCCCAGCGCACTTCCGCGCCCAGCGCGGTCAGGGTTTCGATCAGCACGGCGGTCTGGATGGTCATGTGCAGCGAGCCGGCGATGCGCGCGCCTTTCAGCGGCTGCGCCTTGGCGTTTTCAGCACGGATCGCCATCAGGCCGGGCATTTCCACCTCGGCCATCAGGATTTCCTTGCGGCCCCATACGGCCAGGGACATGTCGGCGACCAGGTAGTCGGTAAAGTTTTTGGTATCAGCCACAGCGAACTCCATAACGTTGTGGCCGGGGGGATGCGGGAGTGTTGCTCACCTGGCATCCCGTGCCCGGCACGGGTTAAATACAGGCGAGCGCAGTTCTTTAGAAAACCGAGCCTGACGGAAGGAATCCGTTGCAGCGCTCCTCGGTTGGGTTGAATTATAACCGAATTTTGGGTTTTTGGAGGTGACGATGTGAGCTTGTAGGGGTAAATCGTTCCCTGTCTCGACTGCGCTTGCAGCTTGTGGGCCTTCCCCTGGAACGATGGGTCAAACCTGTTTCTTAGCAGGTTTGATTTTACGTGAGCAATGCAATTGCTTGCGAAAGCTGAGGAATTCCAACTGCCACTGTAACTACGTTTGCCATAGCGCCTAGCAGCCTGTCGGGCTTGGCCGGTATTATGCTATAATCATAGTCATTAAATTTGACGGACGCGACAATGGCTTTCCACCCGATAGATCGAGACA
>JAJXTJ010000117.1 GCA_021783895.1 Pseudomonadota bacterium
GCCCGCACTTCCGGGCCGAGAGCGTGATTGACGATGGCCTCAGCCATCTGGCTGCGGCAGGAGTTGCCGGTGCACAGGATCAACACGGTTTTCGCCATCACGTTTATCCCTTGCCGCAACAGCCGCAGCAGGATTCCGCGCCGTCCAGCCATTCCTCGACCTTGGCCTTGGCCGGCACGCCGCCGGCATGGACCACCTTGCCGTCGATCACCACGCCGGGCGTCGACATCACGCCGTAGCCAAGGATGGCCGCCATGTCTTCCACCTTTTCCAGCTGGATTTCCACGCCCTTGGCCTTGGCGGTTTCCTCGATCAGCTTCATGGTCGTGTTGCAGTTGGCGCAGCCTGTTCCTAATACCTTGATGTTTTTCATTTTCATGCTCCTTGTAAATTTTTTTTAAGGCTTGACCGCCTCGATGTTGGCGGACACAACAAAATCCTCGATTTTCCTTCCCGGCGCCCAATCCCGGATAAAAGCCCGGCTATCGTCCTTGGGCGTGATGCGCACCCGATCGAACCCGGCGCTCTTCATCATCGCCTCCAGCTCCCCGATCAGGGACGCCCCCGCGATGCAACCGGTGTAAAGCGACAAGTCACGCCTTGCCTCCTCGGGCAGCACTGCGGTCGCGACGACGTCGGAAATCGCCAGCCTTCCGCCCGGCTTCAGCACCCGGAAGGCGTCACGGAACACCTGCCCTTTGTCCGGGGAAAGGTTGATGACGCAGTTGGAAATAATGACATCCACCGTGGCGTCGGCGACCGGCAGGTGCTCGATCTCTCCAAGGCGAAACTCGACGTTGGCATAATCGCCTTTCTGCGCGTTGTTGCGCGCCTTGCTCACCATGTCCGGCGTCATGTCCACGCCGATGATATGGCCGGATTCGCCCACCTGTCGGGCCGCGAGAAAGCTATCAAAGCCGCCGCCGCTGCCCAGGTCCAGCACCACTTCGCCGGGTTTCAGCGCGGCAATCGCCTGGGGATTGCCGCAGCCCAGACCCATGTTGGCGCCATCGGGCACGGCATCGACGTCCTGTTGCGAATAGCCGAGGCCGACGGAAAGCGCCTTGGCGCTGTCCTGCGCCGCCCCGCCGCCGCAGCAGCTCGGGGCGCAACCGCAAGCGGATTCGAATTGAGCCACCTGGCCGTAGTTCTGGCGCACCGCCTGGCGGATTTCATCATGCTTCACGTCGTGCATTTCAGTTTCCTTTCTTTAGCAACAAGATTTCCCGCTTGCCGTTGGTGTACAGCAAGCACTTTCAGCAACAGCAATTGCAGACAGCTTCGCCTTGGCGCTTTCCTTCCGGCACGCTTCATCGAAGCTGGCGTCCAGGCTCTCTCCCGCCTCGTCGCGGATATGGCGGGCGATTTCCACCACCGCGTCGATCTGCGCCTGCGCCACGCCATACTGTTTCAGCTTGCCCATCTGGCACAGCCCCTGTTTGGGGTGGTTGGCGGCAATGTTTGCCGCCAGCGACACCAGGGCCACGATGGACGGATGCAATGCAATATCAGTCATGAGAGAATTCCTTTGGATTAAAGAACAGCGTTGAAAACGTAGCCCACCAGCATGATGCCGGCCGCCACCACGCCGGCAAAAGTGGCGATCAGCCGGGGCTTCATAACCTTGCGCAGGATCATCATTTCCGGCGCCGACAGGGCAATGACGCTCATCATGAAGGCGAGCACGGTGCCCAGCGCCGCGCCCTTGCCCAGCAGCGCCTCAACGATGGGAATGATGCCGGCGGCGTTGGAGTACATCGGCACGCCGATGACCACGACGGCGGGGACCGACCACCAGGGCGCATCCTTGCCCATGATCCCGGCCATGAAATCCTCCGGCACATAGCCATGAATGGCCGCACCCAGGGCGATACCGCCGAGGATGTAGGGCCATACCTTGCCAACGATTTCCCTGATGTGGGCCATGCCGGCGTCGATACGCTCCGCCCATGAAGGGCGCGCCAGATCCAGATCGGCCACCTTGCCGGCGCGGATAGCGCGCACCCAGTCCTCCAGGTGATGTTCCATCTTGAGCTCGCCGATCACCAGACCGGCGACAATCGCCACCAGCAGCCCCAGGCCGAGATAGAGCGCCGCGACCTTCCAGCCGAACAGGCCGAACAGCAGCGCCAGCGCCACCTCGTTGACCATGGGAGCGGAAATCAGGAAGGAGAACGTCACCCCCAGCGGCACCCCGGCGGACAAGAATCCAATGAACATTGGCACCGCTGAACAGGAACAGAACGGCGTGACGATGCCGAGCGTTGCCGCCATCACGTTGCCCACGCCCAGCCGCTTGCCGGACAGCATGGCGCGGGTGCGTTCGGGCGAGACGAAGGTATGCACAATGCCCATCAGGAATACGATGCCGGTAAGGAGCAGCAACACCTTGGGCGTGTCGTAAAAGAAGAATTGCAGCGCCTCGCCTAGATGGGTTTGCGGGGAAAGCCCGGTGAGGGCGAGCAGCGCATCGGCGAACCGGGTCAGGTTGGCGTAGGCGGCCACCCACAGGACAGTCGCCAGTGCGACCCAGCCCCAAGGGGCGCGGCGGGAAGTGGTTGCAGTCTCACTTGTCATGTTCATTTTGGCTACCTTTTTCATACCAGATTTTGGAACCGTTCACGATGCGCACCACTGCCAGCATTACCGGCACCTCGATCAACACTCCCACCACGGTGGCCAGCGCCGCGCCGGATTCAAAACCGAACAGGCTGATGGCGGCGGCCACCGCCAGCTCGAAAAAATTGGAAGCGCCGATCAGCGCCGATGGCCCCGCCACGCAATGGACGACACCGAGGCGGCGGTTGAGCAGATAGGCGAGGCCGGAGTTGAAAAACACCTGGATCAGGATCGGTACCGCCAGCATTAAGATCACCCAGGGCTGCCTGATAATCGCCTCGCCCTGGAAGGCGAACAGCAGCACCAGTGTGGCCAGCAATGCCGACAGACCCCAGGGATGCAGGCGCTTCAGGGTATCGTCGAGGTTGCCCCGCGCCAGCAGGCTGCGCCGCCACAGTTGGGCGATCAGCACCGGGACGACGATGTACATCACCACCGACAGGAACAGCGTGTCCCACGGCACGGTGATCGCCGACAAACCCAGCAGCAGGGCGACCAGCGGCCCGAAGGCGAAGATCATGATGACATCGTTCACCGCCACCTGGCTCAGGGTGAACAGCGGATCGCCCTTGGTCAGGCTGCTCCAGACGAACACCATCGCGGTACAGGGTGCGGCAGCGAGCAGAATCAAACCGGCCACATAGCTGTCGAGTTGATCGGCGGGAAGATAGGGCGCGAACAGGTGGCGGATGAAAATCCATGCCAGCAATGCCATGGAAAAGGGCTTCACCGCCCAGTTGACGAACAGCGTCACGCCGATGCCGCGCGCATGGGCGCGCACCTCGTGCAGGGCGCCGAAATCGATCTTCATCAGCATCGGGATGATCATCACCCAGATCAGTATCCCCACCGGCAGGTTGACCTTGGCAATTTCAAGGCTGCCGAGAAAATGAAATGCGACGGGAAAAACCTGCCCGAGCGCGATGCCGACCGCGATGCAGAGGAACACCCACAGGGAGAGCCCGCGCTCGAAAAAGCCCAGTTCTGCACCGGCGGCTTTCTTTGCCGTGACTTCACATTGCGCGCTCATGATTAACGCCCCCGAAAACAGCAGAACATACGCTCACTCATATATTTATCAATTCAGATGTGCTGAAACCAAATAATCTCAGGCGCAGCAGCGAACGGGACGACTGGGCATCTCTTTAAGGCGCTTGCGGTCGGCCCGAAAAATAGCCAACCCGCGGCAGCCCTGCCGCATTTGGTCGAGTATACGGTAGGCCCACGCGGGCAGCAGGGAGTGGATGCGGTAATAGATCCACAACCCCTCCCGGCGCACCGACAACAGCCCGCTCTCTCGCATCACCGCCAAGTGCCGCGACACCTTGGGCTGGGGCAGATCGAGGGCATGGCACAGTTCACACACGCACAATTCGTCATCGCCCACCAGCAGCGCCAGAAGGCGACGCCGGGTTTCGTCGGAAAGTGCATCGAAAAAATCATTACTGTCTATCATTTGGTAAATATATCCGCCAAAACGGATGTAGTCAACTGTTTGTGGAATGCCTTGCTGATTCCGTACTATATTTAGTTTGAAGGATTGGCTTTCTTTAATGAGCCGCAAAAATCATTACCCCAAACATTTGACATTTGTTCTAGTTGGAACTAATATAATCCTAACTAGGACTTGTTATCGACCATGACCCCAATCTCATTCCTGCCCACGCTGCGTGAATTGGCCAGCACTTACCAGGCCTTCGAGGCCTATTCGGCAATGCATATCCGAACCCGCGACCTGACCCCGGCCCAGTTCGACATCATCGCCACCCTCGGCAATACGCCGGGCATGCCGTTCAAGGAGCTGGGCGAAAAAACCCTGATCACCAAGGGAACGCTCACCGGGGTGGTCGACCGTCTGGCCGTCAAAAAGCTGGTGCAGCGCGTGGCCTCTCCCAGCGACGGCCGCAGCCAGACCGTGCAACTGACCAAGCGGGGAGAAGCCCTGTTCAAGCGCATGTTCCCGGATCACCTGACTCATTTGCAGCGCGCTTTCGTCGAACTCCCGCCGGGTGAACTGGCCAAGCTGGAGAAATCCCTGCGCCACCTGCGCGAGGCGCTGGTCAACGCACGCAACAACATGAAGGAATCGTCATGACAGCTCCCACCCGCTATACCGGAACAGCCATCAGCCTGCACTGGCTGATCGCCTTCCTGATTCTCGCCGCCTTCCCGCTCGGCCTGTACATGAGCGACCTGGCGCTTTCGCCGCTCAAACTCAAATTGATCAGCTATCACAAATGGCTGGGGGTCACCGTATTCCTGTTCGCCACGGCGCGCCTGGGCTGGCGCGCAACCCACACCCCGCCGCCGTTGCCGACCGCCATGCCGGCCTGGGAACGTTATGCCGCGCACGGGCTGCATCACCTGCTGTATGTGCTGATTTTTGCGATTCCGCTCAGCGGCTGGCTGATGAGTTCGGCCAAGGGTTTCCAGACCGTATACCTGGGCGTGTTGCCGCTGCCCGACCTGATCGGCAAAAACAAGGCGCTGGGGGATGTTCTCAGGGAAGTGCACGAGCTGCTGAACTACGGAATGCTGGGGCTGGTGATCGCCCACGTCGGCGCCGCGCTCAAACACCAGTTCATCGACCGCGACGGCATTCTCGCCCGGATGCTGCCTTTCCTCAATAAGGAGAAATCACGATGATCCGCCTGCTCGCGATCCTGTCCATGCTCGCTTCCGGCTTTGCCTGCGGCGCCGAACTGAGCGCCGTACAGAT
>JAJXTJ010000118.1 GCA_021783895.1 Pseudomonadota bacterium
CTTCCGCGAAAAATTCGAGGGCGACCCTTCCAAGAGCCGTTTGTACAAGGATGTCAGCGCGGGCCTGGCGCCGCACGGCATCGAATATTATCTGCCGCTGTTTTTCGAGGGCACCGCCACGCTGTTCGATTACCTGCCCCAGGATGCGCTGATCTGCCAGTACCACGGACTGGAATTGGCGGCGCAGAATTTCTGGCGCGACACCCAGTCGCGCTACCAGCTGCTGCGCGGCGACCGCGACCGGCCGCTGCTGCCGCCGCAGGAACTGTTCCTCACGGTGGAGGCGCTGTTCGCCGCGCTCAAGCCCTATCCGCGCATCGAACTGGGCGCCGAGGAAGCCGTTGGCAAACCTGTCAGCGCCCCGCTGCCCTCAGTTCAGGTGGACCGCCGCGCCGAAAATCCGGTCAGCCAACTTCAGCAATTCGCCGCCAGTTTTGATGGCCGCATGCTGCTGCTGGCGGAAAGCCTGGGACGGCGCGAAACCATGCTGCAATACCTTGCAGAGCATGGCCTCAAACCGGTGCCCTGTGAAACCTATGCCGATTTTCTGGAAAGCGGCGAAAAGTTCATGCTCGGCGTAGGCCCCTTGAGCACCGGTTTTGTTCTTCCCCCCTCACCCCTAACCCCTCGCCCCTCACTAGCTTTCATCACCGAAAGCGAGCTGTACGCCACCCAGGTGCGCCAGATTCGGCGCCGCGATGCCGCCCGCAAGTCGACCGTGGAAAACATGCTGCGCGACTTGTCCGAGGTCAAGGTGGGCGATCCGGTGGTGCATGAACTGCACGGCATCGGCCGCTACCTGGGGCTGATCAGCCTGGATTTGGGCGAGGGTGAGACGGAATTCCTCCATCTCGAATACGCTGGCGGCGACAAGCTTTATGTACCGGTTTCCCATCTCCACCTGATCGGCCGCTACAGCGGCGCATCACCGGAATCCGCGCCGTTGCACAAGCTGGGCAGCGGCCAGTGGGAAAAAGCCAGAAAGAAGGCGCTCAAGCAGGCGCGCGACACTGCCGCCGAGCTGCTCAATCTTTACGCCCAGCGAGCTGCGCGCCAGGGGCACGTGTTCACGATCAAGCCGCAGGATTACGAAGCGTTCTCCGCCAGTTTCGAGTTCGAGGAAACCCCGGACCAGGCTGCCGCGATCCAGTCCGTGATCGAGGACATGACCTCCGGCAAACCGATGGATCGGCTGATCTGCGGCGACGTCGGCTTCGGCAAGACCGAAGTGGCCCTGCGCGCCGCCTTCGTCGCGGTCGCCGACGGCAAGCAGGTGGCGATTCTGGTGCCAACCACCCTGCTCGCCGAGCAGCATTTCCAGAACTTCTCCGACCGCTTCGCCGAGTTCCCGGTCAAGATCGCCGAACTGTCGCGTTTCCGCTCCGCCAGGGAACAGACCGAAGCGCTCAGGGGCATGGCCGAGGGCAAAATCGACATCGTCATCGGCACCCACAAGCTGATCCAGAAGGACATCAAATTCAAGAATCTGGGGCTGGTGATCGTCGACGAGGAGCACCGCTTCGGCGTGCGCCAGAAGGAGCAGCTGAAAGCCCTGCGGGCGGAGGTCGATGTATTGACCCTGACCGCCACGCCCATCCCGCGCACCCTGTCGATGTCGCTGGAAGGCCTGCGCGATTTTTCCGTCATCGCCACCCCGCCGCAGCGGCGCCTGTCGATCAAGACCTTCGTCAGCCCGGACAGCGACGGCGTCATCCGCGAAGCGGTGCTGCGCGAACTCAAGCGCGGCGGGCAAATCTACTTCCTGCACAACGAAGTCGAAACCATCCTCAACGTGCGTGAAAAGCTGGCCAGACTCCTGCCCGAAGCGCGCATCGAAGTGGCCCACGGCCAGCTGCGCGAGCGCGAGCTGGAGCATGTAATGCGCGACTTCTACCAGCAGCGCTTCAACCTGTTGCTGTGCACCACCATCATCGAAACCGGCATCGACATTCCCACCGCCAACACCATCATCATCCACCGCGCTGACAAGTTCGGTCTCGCCCAGCTGCACCAGCTGCGCGGCCGGGTCGGGCGCTCTCACCATCAGGCCTACGCTTACCTGCTCACGCCCCCCGGCGAGAACAGCATCACGCCGCAGGCGAGAAAGCGCCTGGACGCGATCCAGTCCCTGGAAGACCTGGGCGCCGGCTTCTACCTTTCCATGCACGACCTGGAAATCCGTGGCGCAGGGGAAATCCTGGGCGAATCGCAGAGCGGGGAAATGCAGGAGATCGGCTTCAACCTCTACGCCGAAATGCTCAACCAGGCGGTAAAAGCGCTCAAGGCCGGCAAGGAACCGGACATCGCCCAGCCGCTAGCCATCACCACCGAAATCAACCTGCACAGCCCGGCGCTGCTGCCCAACGACTATTGCGGCGACGTCAACGAGCGCCTGACCCTGTACAAGCGCCTCGCGAACTGCGCCACCCTGGATGAACTGGACCAGCACCACGAGGAACTGATCGACCGCTTCGGCCTGCTTCCGTCGCAGGCCAGCGCCTTGCTCGACACCCACCGCCTGCGCATCCTCGCCAAACCGCTCGGCATCACCAAGATCGATGCGAGCAGCAGCGGCATCCTGCTGCAATTCATCCCCAGCCCGCCGATCGACCCGGTTAAAATCATCCGGATGATCCAGAGCAAGCCCGGCTGCAAGCTGGCCGGACCGGACCGGCTGAAAATCAGCCGCGAAATGCCGGAAGTAAAAAATCGGGTGGAAGAGATTGTGCGGTTGCTGAAGGAACTGGGGTAATTACTAGTGTTGAGTATTTTCTTGGCACGACAGCCCCATAAAATTGCATTGCCGAGCTTTTTTATCGTTGACGGCGGCAATGCAGGTTAAAATGGGCGGATTGGAAAAACCCAGGAATTCTTCATGCACCTGATTCGCCCCTTTGCCGGTTTAAGGCCTGCCGCCAACCGCGCCGCCGACGTCGCCGCCCCGCCCTACGACGTGCTCTCCACCAGCGAGGCGCGCGTGCGAGCGACCGGCAAGCCATGGAGCTTCCTGCACATTTCCAAGCCGGAAATCGACCTGCCGGCGGGCACCGATCCCTATGCGCCCGAGGTCTACGCCAAAGCAGCGGAGAACCTGAAAAAAATGCTGGCCGCAGGCATTCTGGCGCGCGATCCGGCGCCCTGCTATTACGCCTACCGCCTGATCATGGGCGACCATACCCAGATCGGCCTGGTCGCGGCGGCTTCGGTGGCGGACTACGACACCAACCGCATCCGCAAGCACGAGTTCACCCGGCCCGACAAGGAAGACGACCGGGTACGCCAGATCGATGCGCTGAATGCCCAGACCGGCCCGGTGCTGCTGGCCTACCCCAATGCGCCCGAGGTGGACGAAATCCTGGCGCTCGCCGCATCCGCCGCGCCGGATGCCGACGTGACCGCCGACGAGGGCATCCGCCATACGATCTGGGTGATCCGCGACAGCGCAACACTGGCCAGGCTGACGGCTGCCTTCGACGCCATGCCTGCGATCTACATCGCCGACGGCCACCACCGCTCCGCCGCCGCCTCGCGCATCTGCGCCGCCCGCAAGGCCACCAACCCGCAGCACGGCAGCGAAGAAAGCGATAACTATTTCCTCTCGGTGATCTTTCCCCATCACCAGATGAAGATCATGGATTACAACCGCCTCGTCACCGACCTGAATGGCCTGGATTCGGAAGCCTTCCTCAAGCGCATCGGCGAACGGTTTACGGTGCAGGCGAGCGCCTCCCGTGTCAAACCGGGCAAACCCAACGAGTTCGGACTTTATCTGCCCGGCCAGTGGTACCGCCTGGAAATCCGCCCGGAACTCATCCCCAGCGCCGACCCCGTGGCCCGGCTCGATGTCAGCCTGCTGCAAAATCACCTCATCGCGCCCGTGCTCGGCATCAACGACCCTCGCCGCGACAAGCGCATCGATTTCGTCGGCGGCGTACGCGGGCTGGCGGAGCTGGAAAAACGCGTTGACAGCGGCGAAATGGCCGCAGCCTTCGCCCTGTTCGCGACCCGCATGGAAGACTTGATGGCCGTCGCCGATGCGGGCGAGGTGATGCCGCCCAAATCCACCTGGTTCGAACCCAAGCTGGCAGATGGCCTGGTGTCGCACGTACTGGATTGATCCGCAAAAACGCAATGGTAAACTGATCGCGAAAGGCAACGGGTTCCAGACCACGTCCGACTGCACGGCGTGATGAGAGTGAATTTTTGTAACAGACAGATTGAGACGCCATGACCGCTAAAAATCTGGATGGCAAGGCGCTATCCGAGCAAATTCTTCAACAAGTGAGACACGGGGTGGAAGCACGCCTTGCCACCGGCAAACGCGCACCAGCATTGGCCGTAATCCTGGTCGGCGCGGACCCCGCCTCGGCGATCTACGTGCGCAACAAGCGGCGCTCCTGCGAAACCGCCCAGGTGCGCTCGGTCTCCCACGACCTGCCCGCCTCCACCACCCAGGAAACCTTGCTGGCGCTGATCGGCCAGCTCAATGACGATCCGGAGATCGACGGCATCCTGGTTCAGCTGCCATTGCCGCAACACATCGACACCGAAACCGTGATTGAATGCATCCATCCGGACAAGGACGTGGACGGCTTCCACCCTTACAACATCGGCCGTCTGGCGCTACGCATCCCGGCGCTGCGTCCATGCACCCCGCATGGCGTGATGACGCTGCTCAAGACCACCGGAGAGAACCTGAAAGGCAAGCATGCCGTGATCGTCGGCGCCTCCAACATCGTCGGGCGGCCGATGGGGCTGGAGCTCCTGCTCGCGGGTTGCACCGTCACCACCACCCACCGCTTCACCCGCGACCTGCCCGCCTTCATCCGCCAGGCGGAAATTCTGGTGGTGGCGGTAGGCAAGCCGAAATTCATTCAGGGTGAATGGATACGCGAAGGAGCGACAGTAATCGACGTCGGCATCAACCGTCTGCCGGACGGCAGCATCTGCGGCGATGTCGAATTCGAAGTGGCGCGCCAGCGCGCGGCCTGGATCACGCCCGTACCCGGCGGAGTGGGCCCGATGACGGTCGCCACGCTGCTGGAAAACACCCTGGAAGCGGCGGAAAAACACGTACCGTATATACCATAATTCTGTTATGGCCATATATTACCTTTCCCTCCCCGCCTCATGAAACGCCTTCCGCACCGGCGAGAGCAGGTATTCCATCACCGTGCGTTGCCCGAGCAGAATTTCGGCTGAAGTCTGCATCCCGGCTTCGAGCGGGAAACGTTCCCCATCCATGACCAGGCGCATCGCCTTGAGCGCCACCAGCGCCTTGTAGGCCAGCGGCGGCGCTTTCGCCGGCTTGTCGCTTTGCGCTGGGTTGTTGCTGG
>JAJXTJ010000119.1 GCA_021783895.1 Pseudomonadota bacterium
GCGACCGGGAGGTCGCTCCTACAACATGCAAATTCAGCGCGACTGACGGCTAGGGCGGCGTAAAGCCGAACTCGCCTTGCCAGTTGCCGTCCCGGTAGTCGATTTTCAGCCAATGCGGCACGAAGGCGGCGGGATTGACGATCGGAAAATCGGCCAGCGGCGCCTCGCCGTCAGCGTCTTCGACCTTGCAGGCCCTGGTCATGACCGGGCGGAATGCAATACCCAGCTGACCGTTCACCGGCACAAATTCGCGGCTGTGCGCCTTGTCGCCGAAGCGCACCTTCTTGCGGATCAGGCAGCTGAAATACAGCTCCATTTCCACCGCCAGCGGCCTGGTCAAAGCCGCCAGGGCCAGCTCTGCCGACTTGCTGCATTCGACGCGGACTGGTTTGTCCAGAATCTTCACGGTTGCTTGCATATTCCCCCTCCTCAGCCGAACTGGTCGGTGACCACCACTTCTTCCAAGAGCAGTTGTCCGCCTCGCGGAAACGGCTCGCTGACGCCCTTGCCGATCGCCACGAACATCGAGATCACATGGTCTGCCGGCAGCTTGATAAGACTGCCCACGGCGTCGAAATCGAAACCGTCCATCGGGCAGGAGTCGTAGCCCATTTCCTTCGCTGCCAGCATCAAGGCCATCGCCGCGATGCCGCAGGAGCGCATGGCTTCGTCGCGCTGCACCTGCTCGCGTCCCCGATAATACTGGTCTATCGCCGGAATAAGGTAGTCCTGCACCGGTTGCGGCGCGTTTTTCCAGTAGCGCCCAGGTTCCTTTTCCCACGCCTTGAGGTCGGCGGTCAGCACCACCAGCAGAGAGGCGTCGGTGACTTGGGCCTGGTCCCACGCGACGGCCCGCACCTGATTGCGCAGTTCCGGATCGCGCACCAGCACGAAGCGCCAGTTCTGGATGTTGAAGGCGGTGGGCGCCAGCATGGCAAGACTCATCAGCCGATTGACTTCTGCATCGGTCATGGCATGGCCGGGGTCGTACGCCTTGACGGCACGGCGTTGTTCGATTGCGGTAGAAACATTCATTTAGCTATCCTCCATTAACGTAAAACTTCTATGCCGGACAAGCCGGAGCCAATATACACAGGGCTGGGTGAGCCACAGCGCACAGGCCAAGCCTGCTTCAAGCCGTCAGCGGTCAGCCATCAGCTTGAAGCAAATTCCCAAGCGATTTGGCTGACCGCTGACAGCTAATTGCCATACCTATCGGGTTCAAAAATCGTTTTCGATCTTGAATGTGTTGAACAGGACATCCGCCGCTATATTGCGCGCCCCATGCTGCACCGCATCTAATATGTCGCCGTCCTGCCAGCCGTGTTGGCGCAAATGGTCCAGATCCAGCGCGGTAACCGCCTTGGGCGTTTTGGTCGCCTTCAAAACGAGCAGCAGCAAGGCCTTGTCCTTGTCCGATAGCGGCGCGTCAGCCGGGTTCAGCCTGGTCGCGGCGACCTGTTCCGGCGTCTGCCCGGCGCGATGCATCAACATGCTCGCGTTCATGCCGATGCAATATTCACACTCGTTTTCCTGCGACACCAGCATGCGTATCGTGGCGAGCAGGGGGAAGCTGAGGGTCGGGTGCTGCATGTAATATCTGATCTGCTGCCATTGCTGCGCCAACAGTTCGGGGCTGTTGCTCATGAGGCGAAAAGCGTTCGGCACCCTGCCGAACAACTGCTCGACTTCCCGGTAAATCTGCGCCACGCTGCCACTGGCCTGTTCGGGTGCCACGGTCTGGATGATGGTCATCTTTATTCCTTTCTGATTATATGATACCGACCATTCGGTATGTTGATGAAACAAAAAACACCGTTACTTCAGCTGCAAAATCATTTCTTTGCTTCCGGCGGCATCAGTCCCTGAACGTAGCCGTGCAACTGCTTCATGCAGATGCTGAATACCTTGGGGGATTGCATGCTTTTCGCCACGCCGATGCAACCTTCCCAGGCGGAAACGACAAACAGCGCCGCCGCCTTGTAATCCACCTCGGCCCTGATCCCGCCCTGCTTCTGCCCACGCTTCAGGGCGCCTTCGACGGTTCTCCGCCACTCCTCCAGCACCTCGCCGGTTCGCTCCTGAAAAAGCTCGTCCAGAGGACTCATCTCCTGCATCAGGTTATTCAGCGGACAACCCAGCATGACGAAATCCGGCGGCACTTTCTTGTCGATGGTGGCAATAATCTCCAGCAGCTTTTCCACGGGCCGCTCGCTTTCCCGCAGGGGCTTGAAGATCAGCCCTTCCAGCCGCGCCTTGATCACCTCGTCGATCACCGCCAGACCCAATGCCTGCTTGGTGGGAAAGTGATGGTACAGCGCGCCCCTGGTCAGGCCCGTATCCTGCAGGATATTGGCGATGCTCGCGGCCTGAAAACCTTGGCGGTGAATCTCGCAAAAGGCCGATTGCAAGAGTTTGTCCCGGGTAAGGTCGGCTTGTTTTTTCTGCATGGCGCAATTACATACCAACTGGTATGCATGTGTCAAGCGCTTCGTTCAGAGTCACTTAATACGTTCCGGAAGTAGGTTCCGGGAGCGTCGAAAAGGCACCGAATTAAAATGCTCGCACTATAATCAGTAGGCCCCGCCCAAAAATGGCGGACGCCATTCCAACCCATTAAGGAGTCGTCATGAAAAACCTGTTGATCGCATTGTGTCTGGCCGTCGGTTTCGCTTCACCTTCCTTCGCTGCCGACAAGAAGGAGCCTACCGCGCAGCAAAGCAAGATGGGAACCTGCAACAAGGAAGCCGGAGAGAAGGCGCTGAAAGGCGCCGAGCGCAAGAAGTTCATGAGCGATTGCCTGAAGGCCAAGGCGCCCGAGCCGGCTGCGGCCATGGCGAAAGAAAGCGCCGCCCCCAAGGAAGCCGCTGCTCCGAAGGAAGGCGCCGCCATGATGATGGCCCCAAAGAATGCCATGGGCGCCTGCAGCAAGGCCGCCAAGGAAAAAGCGATGAAAGGCCCGGAGCGCAAAAAGTTCATGAGCGATTGCCTGAAAGCCAAGGGCCCGGAAAACATGAAGTAGACCCCTACCCTAGCCCTCCCCCTGACGGGGAGGGGATGACTCAAACCCGCTGCGGCGGGTTTTTTATGGCATGCGGCCGCTGACGGCGCGCAGGAATTCCTGGCGGAACAAGTCGCTATCCTTGAAGCAACCGGCAAAGGCCTGGGTATAGACCCGCTCGTCGCCGCGCCGGTCCTCGCCCAGCAGCAGGCAAAGCTGCTCCGCCTCGATCACGCAGGCGGCGCCCCTGGCTTTGCCGTGCGTGACCAGCGCCTCGGCAACGTCGCGCGTCATCCACTCCTGATAGGTGAAGCGGTGGCCGATCGCGTCCACCAGCCGGGCAATGCGCCCGAAGCCGTGCAGCCGTCCGCCGGGGATGTAGGCCACATGGGCGATGCCGCGAAACGGCACGAGGTGGTGCGGGCAGACGCCGTGCACCGCGATGCCGCGGATCACCACCATGTCCTCGCGCGGATCGGCGAAGCCCTCTCCCAGCACCTCGGCGGGGTCCATGTCGTAGCCGCCGAGCAGCCGCTTTTCCCATAGCTCGCGCACGCGCCGTGCGGTCCTGCCGGTATGCGTGCTGTCCGGCGAGACGCCGCAGGCGCGCAGCAAGTCGGTAACCGCCTGCTCGAATGCAATGCCATCGAAGGTGCCGATGCGGGGTATGCCCAGGCCGCCGGGAACCGGCGCGGGATGATCGTGGTCGCAACAATCGGTCATAACAAGTGCCTTTTACGTTCGCTCCCTCTCCAGCTTGCGGGAGAGGGTTGGGGAGAGGGCTTCATATATTCAGCCTGGATAAAGTGATGTGGCTACTATAATCCCAAACACGTCGTTTGAGCCACAGGGAACGCCGCAACCTCGAATTATCCGCCAAACGTTTCGGCATGATCGGGCGTAGCGGAAGACTTGGCGATATAATGCAATTTCCTGAAAATTGCACGCAACCCTGAAGGCAATGCGATGAAAAACCTGTGGAACGAAGAAGAAGCATCCCGGCATTCTGACGACCTTGGCCTGCGCGTCTACACTTCGCGCCTGCTTGGCCAGGACAAGTCGCTGGTGCTGCACGGCGGGGGCAACACCTCGGTAAAAATCCGGCAGAAAAACCTGCTCGGCGAAGAAGAGGATATCCTCTACGTCAAGGGCAGCGGATGGGATCTGGAAACCATCGAGGAAGGCGGCTTCGCTCCGGTGCGCATGGCGCATCTCCTCAAGCTCGCCAGGCTTGAAACCTTGCCCGATCCGCAAATGGTCAACGAGCTGCTCACCCACATGACGCGTGCATCCGCGCCCGCGCCCTCGGTCGAGACCATCCTGCATGCGACCCTGCCCTACAAATTCGTCGACCACACCCACGCCGATGCCGTGGTGACGATCACCAATACCGCCGACGGCGAGGCGCGCATCCGCGAAATCTACGGCAACTCGGTGGTGGTGATTCCTTATGCCATGCCGGGCTTCGACCTGGCGCGCCTGTGCGCGCAAAAATTCGCCGCCGAAGCCACTTCCGGCACCGTCGGCATGGTGCTGCTGAACCACGGCATTTTCTCGTTCGGCGATACCGCCAAGGTGGCCTACGACCGCATGATCGAGCTGGTTTCCCTGGCCGAGCGCTACTTGGCGGAACAGGGCGCGGGGGAACTTCCCCCGGTTGTTGCCGCCGCGCCGAAACAGGGGCTGCGTAAAGAACTGGCGGCATTGCGGCGCGAGGTTTCCGCCGCCGCCGGCCACCCGATGGTGATCGCCTCCCGCAGCAGCGACAAGAACCTTGCCTTTGCCCGGCGCGCCGATATTGCGGTGGTTTCGCAGCAAGGCCCCGCCACGCCGGACCACGTCATCCGCACCAAGCGCCTGCCGCTGCTCGGGCGCGACGTGGAAGGCTATGTCTCCGGCTACCGGAAATATTTCGAAGAACACGCCCCCCACGCCAAAACGCCGCTGACCATGCTCGACCCGGCGCCGCGCGTCATCCTCGACCCGGAACTGGGATTGTGCAGCGTGGGCAGGAGCGTCAAGGACGCGTCCATCATTGCCGAAATTTACGATCACACCATGGACATCATCAGCCGCGCCACCGTTCTGGGCGGCTTCCGCGCCCTGCCGGCGAAGGACATCTTCGAGGTGGAATACTGGGATCTGGAACAGGCCAAGCTGCGCAAGGGCGGCAAGCCCCCCGCCTTTGCCGGCGAGGTCGCGCTGGTCACCGGCGCCGGTTCCGGCATCGGCAAGGCGTGTGTGGATTCCCTGCTGGCGCGCGGCGCCGCCGTGATCGGCCTCGACCTCGACCCGAATATT
>JAJXTJ010000120.1 GCA_021783895.1 Pseudomonadota bacterium
CCATCACCGAATCAAGCCATGGCACGATTGCTATCGGCGGTCTATCCAGAACCAGCCGCGTAAGCTGGACGCCCCGTTGGCATCCTTCGTGGCGCGTGGCAATGATGCGGGGAGCCCTCATTACCTCGCGCTCAGTTTGATGCGTTCAAGGGCGGCAACAGCGGCAGAGAGCGTCTTGCTGGACTGCTCGACAACGGAAGTCAGGCGGTCGACCTCCTCGGCCCTAGTGATTGGTTTGATGTCGTACCCAATCTCGCCTGATAACCATGCAAAAGCCGTGTGGAAACCTGCCTCATGTGCCAAACGCAGCAACATCATGATCTGCGACAGCGCTAGCTTTTCTGAGCGATCGGAATTGACGCAATCAAGCAGATACCTGGCCGCAGCATCCACCGTCTTGTCGGGGAACAACTTGGGACCGACCTTTTTGATGCCCCCAAGCTGTTGTATGACCGCTTTTAGCGCATCCTCAGGTGAGTCAAAGAAAGGCATTTCACTCTGCATTTCCGGCCCTTTCCGAAAAATTCGGAAGCGTTCGGAAACACTTCCTTCGGGCAAAAAAATAAGCTGTCGGCATGGACATCACACCGACAGCCCGAACCCCGGCACCAAGCCGAGGGGAGGAGACAAACGAGGAGGAGGCTCCAACCATGGCAGAATCAGGTTTCCACATCATCATCAACCCTGAAGGGAGCCTCCATGAACCCGAAACCAGCCACAACCCAGGACATTGCCGACGCAATGGTCTTGTATGCAGAAGCAATGGCCGAGGCGATCGGCCTAATTTCGCATGCAATCGCCAAGCATTTACCGAAGCCAGACGACCTCATCGACGATCTGATCGCGGTCTCGGAGCCGGACTCGGAGAACAACAGTCCTCCCATCGCGATATTCTTTCGTCGATTCAATGCAGTCATGAAAGGCGGTATAGAACCCACGGAGCATTAGGACAGCCGCTCGAGCAACCATTGATGAAACCGTTCACGCTCGGGATCATCGAAGCACTTGACATCGATACGGTTGGCCAGGGCACGCAGGAATTTGGCAAGTCTGGTTCTCATGATTTCCTCTCTGGCGGCTCAGGCCGCCGCCTGTTTTGGTTCGATGTTGGATGGCAATCCATCGCCGGGATTCGGGTACAAATCGGGGCGAAGCGCGTGCGGCGTGATCCTCCAGCCGGTTGCGCTGGCGATCGGGATCACACGCTCAGCTGAAACCCCTTGGCGCTCGTATTTTCGGATCGCCTGGTAGGTCACGCCCACCGACTTGGCCAGGGCTTGTAGACCTACCAGGGCGACGGCATTGGAGACTTGATTGGATGTCATGAATGTGATGATAGTACCAAAAGTAACCTTTAAGCAAGTACTGAAAGTTCCATTCGTCTCTGTAACAATCAGTTCTATGACACGGGACGACGAACTCGCGGAGTTTTCAAAGAGGCTCAACGAGCTCTGCGACGACATGAAGATCCCGCCAAAAGGGCTGTCACGTCAGGGCACATTGGCAAAATTATTCGGGGTGTCTCAAAAAGGTGCCAGGAAGTGGTTGGAAGCCGACGGGTACCCTTCAACCTCAATGGGAAAACGGATCGCCAGCTGGGGCGGCGTCACGTTCAATTGGTTGATATCGGGTGAAGGCCCGAAACGGCTGGAAGATCTCGTCGCGACTCATCCGCTGGTCACGCGCTACGCCAACAGCGATGCGGCGACACGAGCGCTGATAGAACTGGCGCTGGCGGCCCCGGATGACCCCATCCCGCCGCAATTGTCACCGAGCGTGCGGGCCATGGTCGAAATGGCGCGGACCGCACTGAGGGAGGAGCTCAAGAAAAAAAATGCCGATCCAGATCCTGGATAGAAACCATTATGGCCGCGAAATCCGCCGCCCTTCGTCGCCAGGGTGGAATCCGACCACGCATCTCGCTCGGATGAACTTTCCCGGCCTGGGCGCCCGCAATGCCTGGATCAAGCTTGATCCGCAATTCAATGCCTTTGCCGGCAATGAGGCGATCGGCTGGTTGCTGGCGCGCGCCCTGGAAATTCCCGCCCCGGATGGCGCCGCCTTTCTGATCGAGGACGTCGCCTGGTTCAAAAAGCAGTTGGGCGACAGGTATCCCTCTGCGGCAGAAGGCTACCCGGACGCCGGCGAACTGGCCGCCTGGTGCGTGACGGACATGGGAGTCGGTTCCATCCGCAGCGTCGCACCGTTCGACGAATGGAACCTGCTCGCCTTCCTGCGCACAGAAGAAGGGGCACAGATTGCCGCCTTCGATCAATGGCTGGGCAACACCGACCGGAACAACGGCAACTTGCTGAAATTGACCGGCGGCCGTTACGCCGTCATCGACCACGGCATCCTTTTTTGCTACGAGGACTGGCGGAAAGCCCCTATTGCGCCGACAGAGGATAGCCACCTCTGGCGAGAGGCGCAAAACCTGCAGCGAGACAGAAAGCTCACCCTCAAGGAATTCAAACAATTGCAGTCCGGAATGGCCGAATTCGGCCTCAGTCACCACCGCGTCTCTGGCATATGCCACCCCGTCATCGAAGCAATTATTTCCGATCTAGAGGGAGCCCCCGCGGCAAAGAATGTCCTATCATGTATCTCCGAGCGCGCCGCCAAAGACTGGATCGGCCGCCAAGTCGGAGTCCTGATATGACCATCGCCAAGCTGAAAAAGCGCGTTGCGGCTCCGCCACAGCACGATTTCTCCGGACTGTGGCGAACCATCGAATGGCAGCCCGACCTCTTCAATCCGCAAAAGTTTATCGTCGGCATCGCACTTGAATCCAGCGAAGGAGAGACGGCCTTCCGCCTGATGGAAAAGGCCGGCCGATTCGAATGTTTTTTCCGGCCTGAACCCATGGCGCAGGAGTTCAACTGGTTGCTGTCCACGGCACGGCGGGATATAGCCGCTGGCAAACCTATTTCCTGTCACAATCTGAGTTTGTCAGATGGGCTGTTCATAAACGGAACTTCCATCGATGCAGTCGCCGCCGAATTATTCGAAGAGATCGTCATTGCCGCCCGGCCGACGCCGGAAAACAGCAAAGCTGAGGAAATCGGCCCCGACACGAGCAGTGTTCGCCGATCAGTCAACGATGAACTGAAGCGCATTATGTCGCTCGATTTTGAACGTGTTTCACGCGAACACGGGCACACGCTGTCGAATCACCACCTCGACGTGACGCTGGCACCGACAGGCGGTTGCGGCAGTGTCATTTCGACCTGCTACCGGACGCCGGCAAGCATCGAAATCCATTTATTACGCGCGGCCCAGGACATCAGCGCGTACGCCACGGCTCAGAATTGTCCGTCCAAAGCCATTTTCCTGCGCGTGCCCGACCAGAATGCCCCGCTCAACGCCCGCGAGCGACGGGCGATCGAGACGCTGACCGGAGAAGCTTGCTGGAAGTTGGAATGTGCAGGCTTCAAGGCGCCGCGGCACGAGGTTGCGGCGACGTTGGCAACGGAGATCCGAGACTGGGCGATGCCCTTGCTGCAGGCGGCGTAACAACCCCTCCCTAGGCTGGCGTGTGGTCTTTCAGCCAGTCCTTCAGCGCCGCATCCACTCGGGTTTGCCACCCATTCCCGCTCGCCCGGAAACTTTCCACCACATCGCGCGATAAGCGAATGGTGATGCGCTCCTTAGTCACGGCGGCAGGCGGCCGCCCCATACGACGCATCCGCGAAAATCCTTCATCCGATACCTCATAGGTATCCGGATCGGCAGCAATGCCGGCATTGATGGCCGCCTCTTCCTCCGGCGGAGGTAAAACCAGCGTACGCCCGGAGCGCGTTTTAATCGTTTTCTGCATAACGCTTCACCTCTCTAGGATTAGCCTTGCGCAGGCTGATCACGCGGCGCTCGCTGCCGCGATCCGTGAACACCACACAATAAAGCCGGTCATCAATCGGCGCATATCCAATCATGCGCACCTCGCCGTAGTCACGTCGAGTATCCAGCTCAAAGAGCAACAAGTCCCACTCCAGATCCAGCGCCAGCGCCAGGGAGACGCCATGTTTTTCAGCATTGGCAACATCTTTGGCAGGATCGAAGCTGATTTCCATATACGGTACTGTATGTACAGTAATGCCGCAAGTCAAGAAAATGGCCGGGCGAACTGAGAGCGCTCAGGCCATGAAACGTGGATTCGCGCCAAAAGTCGACAAATAGAACTTTGAGTACTTGACTAAGGTAACATTTGGTTCTATTCTCCCGTCAGCACAACACCACGGGAAAACCCATGAACGCACCCGAAGCCGCCGTCCTGGCCCTCGTCTGAGGAGAACGCCATGACCCGCCGCCACTCGCCGCTCCAGCAATTTCAACAGGCCTGCCAGATCGCCCGCGACCACGGCATGTTCGTGATCGACAAGGGCGGACGCTATCTCGTCTATCGCAAATTGCCCGACCGTAACGTCTGCCTCGGTGAATGCCGCAGCCCAGATACCCTTTTCCGCAAGGTCTCTCGGTGCGCCGCGCCGCAATCACCTAGGAGTTCAACGTGAACGTATCCTGCAGTCTCTCTTCCGTCATTTCCGGCGAAGTCATGAAGGCGCTGCGCACCGGGGTGCCTCTCGAAAATGTCATCGCAACACTGATCAACCAAGCCGAAGTGCTGCAGATCGCACTTCCCGTGGTGATCGCGGTGCGCGAAAGCGGTAGGAGCCCGACGTGAGCGCAGTACCCATCATTCCAGGCCGCATCTATCGCGTCACGTATCGCGGGACCTCTCTGATCGTCATCGCGCCCGATGCCTGCACCGCCATCGTGATCTGCCTAGCCCGTTTCATCCCTGAAGAGGAGCTGTCATGCGCCGCTTGATCGTCACCATCCGCTTCTGGCGGGACAAACACCTGAATTTTTCTCTGCGCCGTGCCTGGCGTACTTCGGCGAGGTTCGCATGAGCGAACGCGGCGACATCATCGACCAGGCCAATGAGCGCGCCGCCATTGATACCGCGCTAAGCGAGGCGGCGATCCGCGCCAAAGCGGCAGCCATCGAGTCAGGAGAGCCCGGCGACTGCGACTTATGTGGCGAATGGAGCGGACGCTTGGTGAATGGCGCGTGCGCTCGCTGCCGCGACAAATACCGCCTTCCGTAACACCACCTACCTACATAGAGGAGTGCAAACGTATGCAATCGACTGACCGCATCATCCCCGCCATCGGCGCCCCCATCGAAGGCGGCTTTTTCGCCGGAGTCTTTACCATCGCTGGGAAGCGCTTCGGCCTGCTCCGCTCCCCCAAAGCGCAAGGGCAGCATGAAGACGCGCCCTGGAACGACAACTGGGA
>JAJXTJ010000121.1 GCA_021783895.1 Pseudomonadota bacterium
TCGAGTGCGGCGACACCAAGGTAATCTGCACCGCCAGCATCGACGAAAAAGTGCCACCCTTCCTGCGCGGCAAGGCTCAAGGGTGGACCACCGCCGAATACGGCATGCTGCCGCGCTCCACCAATACCCGCATCGACCGCGAGGCGGCCAGGGGAAAGCAGACCGGGCGCACCCAGGAAATCCAGCGCCTGATCGGACGTTCCCTGCGCGCGGTGGTGGACTTGAAGGCGCTCGGCGAGCGCACTATCCAGATCGATTGCGATGTCATCCAGGCTGACGGCGGCACCCGTACCGCCAGCATCACCGGCGCTTATGTGGCGCTGCACGATGCCGTTTCCTTCCTGCTGAAGGCGGGCAAGCTGACGGCATCGCCGCTACGCGATTTCGTCGCCGCGGTTTCGGTCGGAGTTTATCGGGGCGTGCCGGTGCTGGACCTGGACTATGCCGAGGATTCCGATTGCGACACCGACATGAACATCGTCATGACCGGCAGCGGCGGCTTCGTCGAAGTGCAGGGGACGGCGGAAGGCGCGCCGTTCTCGCGTACTGAAATGGATGCCATGCTCGATCTTGGCCAGAGCGGGATCGCGCAACTGGTGGCCAAGCAGAAGGCGGCGTTGGGAGTTGTTTGAGATAACGGAAAAAAGTTAACCACGGGGCACACGGGGATCACGGGGTAAAAAACCAAGTTAAGTCGGTTCCGTCCAAGCGCCCGCAGGGGAGCGAGTCGAGGCCCCCAGTGGTTATCGCCTGTTTTGGGTTTCCCCGTGATCCCCGTGTGCCCCGTGGTTAAAATGTCGTTTCAAATTCAGGAAAAAAACCGCTGGAGCGCATCGGCCGGAATGTTCATTCCCGTCGAGCGTGCGCGTTGCAGAAGTTCCCAAAAGTAGCGGTAAGAGGCGCGATCGTGCAGCTTGCCTCCCCACTGGATCGGTCCCCAATCTGCGTTCTGGGCGACGATGAGGAGGGTGGCGGCCTCGTTGACCTCGGTAAAGTTCGGGCGCATGGCTTCGACGATGGGCTGGATCTGGTTCGGATGGATGCTCCACATGCGCAGGAAGCCGAACTCAAGCTTGGCGCGGCGGGCATCTTCCCGCACCACGTCAATGTCGCGTATTTCGGTGGTGACGTTGTGGCTGGGCACAACGCCGTTGCCCAGCGCGGCGGCAACGATATCGCACTTGGCGCGCACGATCAGCAAATGGCTGAACTGGTCGGGCGAACGCATGGCGGTGGCGGGAATGGCGCCATGATGTTCGGCGACGAAATCCATGATGCCGAAATTGAGGTTCTCGACATGCGGCAGGCGGGCGATCTCCCATGCCTGATGAAGCGCGCCGGGGGTCTCGATCATCACATGGACGGGTATCTCGCGGGCAATGCCGTGGCGGTTTCTCAGTTCGTCGAGCATGGTGATCTGCGTCAGGGCGTCATCGGCGCATTCCGGCTTGGGAAATACGATATAGGCCACGCGCTGCCCGGCCCGGCTGATGATGATTTCCAGTTCGTCGCGCCAGAACGGATGGCCGACATCATGGATACGGACACCGACACGATCGAAAGCATTCTCGCCGGACAGGATCAGGTCGGCGATCATGGCCGCATGTTCCTTCTCTTTGCCCGCGGAAGCTCCGTCCTCGCAATCGGCGGTGATGTCGAAAATGGGCCGCTCGTTGGTCAGCAGTTCGGTTTGAATCTTGAGAGCTTTTTTCAGCAGCTTTTCGCTGCCGGCATAGTGTTCGCAGGCTACCAGCAGGGGAAATGGCCGGCTGCCCGCATAGAGCACCTCGGCCGGGTGGATCAAATTTTCGATGTCTTGAGTCGAGATAGCGGGCGAGCAGAGGGTTGAAGCGATCGTATACTCTTCCTGAAGTTCTTTCAGCGAGATGTCCATCTTCTCGCGCGAGAAAGCGTCGATTTCCAGGTTTTTGACGATTTCCCACTTGCCGTTGGCGGTGGTGCAGGGGAAGCCGTAGATCATGCCCTCCGGGATGCCGTAGGATCCATCGGAAACCACGCCCATGGTGACCCAGTGGCCGTTGGAGCCCAGGTTCCAGTCGCGCATGTGATCGATGGCGGCGACAGCGGCGGAGGCGGCGGAGGAAAGGCCGCGCGCCGCGATGATAGCCGCGCCGCGATTGCCGACCTTGCTGATGTATTCGTCCCGGTTCCAGGCTTCGTCGCTCACCAGATCCGGGTTGTGCCGGCCATCGATGGTGGCGAAGCGGATGTCCGGGTACATGGAGGGAGAGTGATTGCCCCACACCACCATCTTTTCAATGCTGGTGATCGGTGTGCTGGTGCAGCGTGCGAGTTTGGCGATGGCGCGGTTGTGGTCCAGCCGCATCATTGAGGTAAAGTTGGCTCTGGGCAGGCTCCTGGCCGTGTTCATGGTGATCAGCGCGTTGGTGTTGGACGGGTTGCCAAGCACGAGCACCTTGATGTCGCGGGAGGCCACTTCGTCGAGGGCTTTCCCCTGTTCGATGAAAATCCGGGCGTTTTCCAGCAGTAGTTCCTTGCGTTCCATGCCGGGACCACGGGGTTTGGAGCCCACCAGCAGCGCTTGCTGGGCATCCTTGAAGGCAATCCGGGGATCGGAGGTGCCGATCATGTCGATCAGCATCGGAAAGGCGCCGTCCGCCAGTTCCATCATTACGCCCTTCAATGCCTGCTGCGCCTTTTCGGTGGGCAATTCCAGCAATTGCAGGATGACGGGCTGGTCCTTGCCGAGCATCTCGCCGCTGGCAATGCGAAACAGCAGCGCATAACCGATCTGTCCGGCAGCGCCAGTCACTGCGACACGAACGGGGGCTTTGGCCATGAGGCCTCCTTAAAAATAGTCGGGTAAAGTTGCAATATCGATGCGATCATGACAGCATCGAGAATAATGAGCCGCAATGATAGATGGTATTGTTGTGGGGTGTAAATATCTGCAACCGGTTAACCCACATGTTTTGCTCCTTGCCGCTATAATGTTCTCCGGCGCTAAACGGGAAATCTGGAGAATGCGTGGTCAATAAGCTCTTTTTATGACCCTATTTTTTAAACTATATTGTCAATCTTTCGAACTTCTTTATAATCAGATCGCTTTGTCTTGAGTTAAATGGGCGACTGAGCCGGTTGGTTTCCCCCGCTTAAAGATGTTGGCTCCAGTCGCTGTGCGGCATAGTATCTGATTGCGGGAATTAAATAAGGGTTTTCATATGGCTAGCGTGCCGGCAGGAACAACGAATAGTCTGTCTGTTTCACAGATTAACGAGAAGCTCGATGCGGCGGGGGAGCGCCTGATCACGGTTTACATCATGGGCAAGGCCTACGAGGTGCCAGCCGAGGCGACCATCATGGGCGCCATCGAATATGCTGGCCACCAGATCATCCGCGGCGCCGGTTGCCGCGAGGGCTATTGCGGCGCCTGCGCCACCATCTACCGCTTGCCCGGCGACTACAAGATCCGCACCGGACTGGCCTGCATGACTCTGGTCGAAGAGGGCATGACGCTGGCCCAGATCCCCTCGGTTCCTGCCGAGAAGGCGATCTACGACATCGAGAAACTCAAGCCCAACGTCAGCGCCATCCAGCAGATGTACCCGTCGGTGTTCCGTTGCGTCGCGTGCGGAACCTGCACCAAGTCCTGTCCGCAAGGACTCCAGGTCATGGATTATGTCCAGGCCGCCAAGCGGGGCGATATTGCCGCAGTGATGGACCTGTCCTTCGACTGCGTCGTCTGCGGGCTGTGCATGCTGCGCTGCCCGGCCGAAATCACTCAGCCCCTGATGGGCATCATGGCGAAGCGCCTTTACGGCCGCTATCTGCGCAAGGACAGCCCGGAACTGGCGGAGCGCGTCAAGGCGGTGGAAGAAGGTGTCTACGAGGCCGAATACGCTGAAATGATGTCGATGAGCCGCGAAGCTTTATCCGAGCGTTACTACGCTCGGGACACGGAATAAGAGGGGAATCAGATGTATCCAGAGTACATGGAAGAATCGTTGCGCAAGGTGGTCCAGACGCGGCCCGCTCGCCTGGAATTGGCCAGGAAGACCGCCCCCGTTTACCCGCCCATGAATGCCGATGAGCGGCGCAAGGTTCTGGAGGATTTTCATCCCGATTTCAAACCTGACGCCCTGCGTCCGGTAAGCATCGGCCCCAACCGGGGCGAGACGCTGACCACCGAAGTCGCCGACCTGCTGGAATCCCATTCCTGGCTGCGCAGCGAGCAGGTGAATCTCGACAAGCCGGATTTTGAAACCGATCTTCTGATCATCGGCGGCGGCGGCGCCGGCTGCAATGCCGCGCTGGTCGCCATGCAGCAACACGGCATCCGTTCGTTGATCGCCACCAAGCTGCGCATGGGCGACGCCAACACCATGATGTCCCAGGGCGGCATGCAGGCGGCCGTGTCGCGCACCGATTCGCCGACCAAGCACTATCTGGACGCCATCGGCGGCGGCCATTTCGAGAACAAGCCCGAGCTGGTCAAGGCGCTCACCGAAGACGGCCCCGGCGTGGTCAAATGGCTCGAAGATCTGGGCGTGGTGTGGGACAAGGAAGAAGACGGCTCCATCCAGGTGCGGCATGGCGGCGGCACCATGCGCAAGCGCATGGTGTCCTGCCGCGACTACACCGGCGCGATGATCATGCGCACCCTGATGGACGAGGTGCGCAACCACCCCGACATGATCGACATCAAGGAATTCATGCCGGCGGTGGAATTGATCATGGACGACGAAGGCCGTTGCGCCGGCGCCATCCTTTACGACATGGACAGCGAGGAATTTTTCACCGTCAAGGCGAAATCGACCCTGATCGCCACCGGCGGCTACGGTCGCCTGCACATTCGCGGCTTCGACACCACCAACCATTACGGCGCCACCGGCGACGGGCTGGTGATGGCCTACCGCGCTGGTGCCAAGCTGATGTACATGGACTCCGTCCAGTACCACCCGACCGGTGTTTCGTTCCCCGAGCAGATCGCCGGCTTCCTGGTCACCGAGGCGATCCGCGGCGCCGGCGGCCAGCCGCTCAACAAGGACGGCGAGCTGTTCGTGTTCCCGCGCGAGCCGCGCGACATCGAGGCCTCGGCCATCATCCGCGAATGCGTGCAGAACGGCGGCGGCGTCGAAACCCCGTCGGGACGTTTTGGCGTGTGGCTGGATTCGCCGCTGATCGACATGCTGCACGGCGAGGGATACACCGAGAAGCACTTCCCGGCGATGTATCGCCAGTTCATCCGCTACGGCATCGACATCACGAAGCTGCCGATGCTGATCTACCCGTCATTGCACTACCAGAATG
>JAJXTJ010000122.1 GCA_021783895.1 Pseudomonadota bacterium
CGAATGATTGAAATCGTCCAGGATGTGGGTGTTCGATCTCGACAACACCCTGCACAATGCCGGCGCGCACATTTTCCCGCACATGAACCGGGCCATGACGCAGTATCTGCAGGACAACCTCGACCTCGATGAGGCGGGTGCGAACGCGTTGCGCGAGCGCTACTGGCTGCGCTACGGCGCCACTTTGCAAGGGTTGATGCGGCATCATGGCACCGACCCGGATCATTTTCTCTGGCACACCCACCAGTTCCCGGCTTTGCACCAGATGGTGCTGCGCCAGCGCGGACTGCGGGCGGCGTTGCAAAGGCTGCCGGGCCGCAAAATGGTATACTCCAATGCGCCGGCCCATTACATCCACAGTGTGCTGGAACTGCTCGGCATCGCCGATTTGTTTGAAGAAGTTTTCACGATCGAACATGCCGCCTACCGGCCTAAACCCGATGCTCATGGATTTCGGCGCCTGTTCCGCCGGATGCGGCTGAACCCTTCGAATTGCATCATGGTCGAAGATACGCTGGCCAATCTTAAGACCGCAAAAAGGCTAGGGATGAAGACGGTGCTGGTGGGGGCGCTACCGAAACGGCCCGGCTGCGTGGATCTGAGTGTGAAATCGGTGCTGGAACTGCCCCGGGCGCAGCGCCGTATTCGTTAAACCTGGAAAGAGCTATTGAACCGCAGAGGACGCAGAGGAATTCAAAAGCTTGGCATGAAAATGTACTCACTTGGCGGGCGGCCCGGTACAACTTGCCAATACCTTAGCTAAGCTAATGCCTTGTTTTTCCTCCGCGTCCTCTGCGGTGAATCGCCGTTTTTAAGTTAAAAGGAGTTGCTGGTGACTTTCAATAATCGTGTGCTGTTTCTTGGGATTTTTCTGGCTTGCGCCGGGCTGATGGGCTTCGGCCTGATACTGCAACACGTCATGCACCTGGAGCCTTGCCCGCTGTGTATCCTGCAGCGCATCGCCTTCGTCGCCATCGGCGCTACCGCGCTGGCGGCAGCCATTCACAATCCGAAACGCCTCGGCTGGACCGTGTACGGCAGCCTGCTGGCATTTTTTTCCGTGCTGGGCGGCGGGGTCGCCACCTGGCAGGTCTATCTGCAGCACCTGCCGAAGGACCAGGTGCCGGAATGCGGGCCGGGCCTGGATTACATACTCGACGCCATGCCGCTGGACAAAATTCTACCGATGATCTTTAAAGGTTCGGGCGAGTGCGCCGAAGTGACCTGGACCTTCCTCAATCTGTCCATCGCGCAGTGGGCGCTGGGCTGGTTCGTCCTGTTTGTTCTGGCGGGGGTGATTGCCGCTGTCCGCCGCAGGTAGGAGTAGATTTGCGAGCAAGGCACAGGGGGCGCCCTACGCTTGCTGCGAACAGCATTAGCATCGCGCTTAACACGGCGGGCAGCTTCACGGATTGATGCCGGCCCCGCACCGCACAGGGCTTTGAGTAACTCCCGTCATTTTTCGGTCAGCACCCGCCAAAGTAACTCGGGGGTAGTAAAGCTGATACGCGCCGATTTTTAGCACACCATACCGTCACCGATCCTAATCGTGGCTTGTTTGCACAAAATCAGAACCCCCCTCGATCGGTTCCGGCTTGAACCAGGCGAGCTTGTCCTGCAGTTTCACCACTTCGCCGACGATGATCAGGGTCGGCGGCTTCATGTGTGCATTGGCGGCGAGTTCGGGCAGGGTGGCCAGGGTGCCGGTGACGACCTTCTGCTGGTAGGTGGTGCCCTGCTGCACGATGGCGGCGGGCGTGGTGATGGGCAGGCCGTGGGCAACCAGTTCCTTGCATAGTGTTGGCAGTCCCATCAGCCCCATGTAGATGACGATGGTCTGGTTTTTTTTGGCGATGCCGGTGAGGTCGATGTTGACGGTGCCGTCCTTCAGGTGCCCGGTGACGAAGACGCAGGACTGGGCGTAATCGCGGTGGGTGAGCGGGATGCCGGCGTAGGAGGAGACGCCGGTGGCGGCAGTGATGCCGGGCACGACCTGGAACGGGATGTCGTGGGCCGCCAAAGTTTCGATTTCCTCGCCGCCTCGGCCGAACACGAAGGGGTCGCCGCCTTTCAGCCGCACTACGCGCTTGCCTTCCTGGGCGAGCCTTACCAGCAGTTCGTTGATGTTTTCCTGGCGCATGGTGTGCTTGGCGCGCTCCTTGCCGACATAGATGCGTTCGGCGTCGCGTCGCGTCATTTCCAGCACCGCCGGGGAAACCAGGTTGTCGTAGACCACCACGTCGGCCTGCTGCATCAGGCGCAGGGCGCGGAAGGTGAGCAGGTCGGGGTTGCCGGGGCCGCCGCCGACCAGGTAGACCTCGCCGCGCGGCGGGGTGTCGTCGGAATCGGTGGCGAGCATTTGCAGCAGGGTGTCCTTGGCGGTCTGGTCCTGCCCGGAAAGCACCATTTCGGCCACCGGACCTTGCAGGATTTTTTCCCAGAAGATGCGCCGCTTGGCAGGCAGGATGCTGTTCTTTACCTGGTCGCGGAAGCTTGCGGCGAAATGCGCCAGCCGCCCGTAGGCTGCCGGGATAACGGTTTCCAGCTTGGCCCGGATGACCCGTGCCAGCACCGGCGAAGTGCCGCCGCTGGAAATCGCGATGACCAGCGGCGAGCGGTCGATCACCGAGGGCATGATGAAGGAGCACAAATCCGGATCGTCTACCACGTTGACCGGAATCCGCAGCTTTTTCGCGGCCACGGAAATCTGTTCGTTGGTGGCGCGGTCGTCGGTGGCGGCAATGACCAGGACGGCTTCGCCGAGGTGTTCGGGGCGGAATTTTTCTGCGACATGGGTAATTTTCCCCGTCTCCGCCAGTCCTTGCAGGGTGGGGGTCAGCTCGGGTGAGACGACGGTGACGAGGCCGCCGGACTGCATCATCATCCCCGCTTTGCGGGTTGCCACTTCGCCGCCGCCGACAACCAGGCAGGGCTTGTTTTTGATGTCAAAAAATATCGGGAAAAAATCCATAGGGTAAAAATCCGTTAATGACTGAGGTAAGGCGGTCAGCTGGTAAGCTGGCCGTTTTGGGTGCTGAATTTGTGCTCCACAGCGAAGACTGCCGCCTCGACGCGCGAAGTCAGGCTGAGCTTGGCAAGAATGTGGCGCACGTGCAGCTTGACAGTGTCGTGGCTGATGTCGAGCGCGCGGGCGATCACCTTGTTGCTTTCGCCCTGCGCCAGATGGGCGAGGATTTCGCGCTCGCGCTGGGTGAGCGAATCGAGCATCGAAGCCGATGAACTGGCCGGCTGGTCGTTATTCAGCAGCTTGACCAGCTTCATGGTCATTGCGGGGGCCACTACGGTTTCGCCGCGTGAAGCGCGCAGAATCGCGTCCACCACGTCGTCCGGCTCCATGTCCTTGAGCAGGTAGCCGCGGGCGCCGGCACGCAGCACGTTGGAAAGATCCTCCTCGGCGTTGCTGACCGTCAACATCAGGGTGGGGGTGGTAAAACCCTCCTGGCGCAGCTGGCGGAACAGGGTAAGACCGTCGAGCGGCGGCATGTGCAGGTCCATCACCAGCACGTCGGGCTGTTCTTCCTGCAACAGGCGGCGCGCTTCATCCGCATTGCCGGTGACGCCGACCACCTTGATGCGGCCGCGCTGCTCCAGCAACTCGGCCAGGCCCATGCGGAACAGGGTGTGGTCGTCCACCAGCACGACGCGAACCGGGTCGCTCATTGTTTGTCCTCCCCGCGCCCGGCGGAGACCGGGAAACTCAGGATTGCCCGTGTGCCGGCCTTGTCTCCCGGGGTAACGGTCACTTCGGCATTCAGGTGTTTGGCTCGTTCGCGCATGATGTTGAGGCCGAGGTGCATGCCGCTGTCGGCATTAACCTTGCCGGCGATGCCGATGCCGTTATCCTCGACGCTGATGACGTAGCGGCTCTGTTTGATCTCGATCGCCAGACTCACGTGGTTGGCGCGGGAGTGCTTGGATACGTTGTTCAGCGCTTCGCGCACGATGTGGTAGACTTGGACTTCCTGGTCGGGGCTGAGGTTGATGTCGGGTGCGTGGTTGATGAAGTCGATGGTGATGCCGGTCTTGTCGTAAAAATTGCCGACGATATCGTACAGTGCCGGCAGCAAGCCGCGCGGGTCCATCCGGTTGCGGAACTGGGTGAGGAGTTCGCGCAATTCGGTATAGGCGGAGTCCAGCGCCTGACTGAGATCGTTGACGTATTTGTTGGAACGCGCCTCGTCGCGGCTCGCCACGGCATCGCGCAACAGCGGCAGCCGCATTTTCATGTAGGCCATGGTTTGGGCGAGCGAGTCATGCAGTTCGTTGGCCAGCATCTGGCGTTCGTTGGTCAGGCTGATGCGCAGATTTTCCCGCGTCAATCTGGCGTTTTCCAGCGCCATGCCGAGGTGTTCGCTGATCGACTGAAACAGGAGCGAGACGTCTTCCGGTACCGGGCTGTCGGTAGCCATGAACAGGTTGTACACCCCCAGCATTTTTCCCTGATAGCGCAATGGTACGGCCACTACCCGCAGGCATTGCTTGCCGAAGTAGTCGTGGGCGGTGCGCTCCTCGCAGGCTTTCAGGTTGGTGCTGTTGTGTACGGTATGCTCGCGCGCGGCTTCGCCGCAGACGCCGCACTCGACCGGAATGTAGCGCTCCTGCTCGATCACCTCGGGGGGGAGTCCGAGCGCGCCGACCAGACGCAGATACAGGCCATCGGCGGTCAATACCCGCACTGCGCCGGCATCGGCGCCGGCGAGCTTGATCATGGTGCCGAGAAAGCGTTCCAGCAGCGAATCCAGGTTGTTTTCGCTGGACAGGCTGCTGGTGATTTCCGATAAAACCCGCAGCGCCGGGATCTTGTAGACTCCTTGGGCTGAGACATTGATTGTGCTGGAGGGGGCAGTTTGAACGCCAACTTCCTGATTCATCGGGTTTCCTGAATAACGCGTGGGCTGATTTGCCGCCGGGGAATCTATCGTAGCCAGCATTTGGACAAAAACAAATGCCTGACAATTGTAGAGAGCACGGGCGGTTGGCGCAATGACTGAAAATTAGAAAATGAATTCTGGAGCAGGTTCCGCAGCGTTCGGTCACCAGTCAGAGGCGCGCCCGGTTTTCTTTGCCGCCTAGTCGTACTTCGCCATGTTGCCGGGAAAGCGGAACAATAACAATCCTCCGGCAGAGCCGGAGGTATTCCGATTGCTGCCCCCTCAAAGGGGGCTAATCGCAATCGATGAAAGGCAAAACCATCAACCTCGCGACCAATTGCGTGACACCAGTTGCCAAAAA
>JAJXTJ010000123.1 GCA_021783895.1 Pseudomonadota bacterium
CGGCAGCGTCAGCAGCCGGAGCGGCAGGAGCCGGGGCTTCGACTTTAGGAGCCTCAGCAGGAGCAGGAGCAGGAGCTTCTTCTTTTTTGCCGCAAGCGGTCAAGGTCAGGGCCAGCAGGGCGGCGAACAGGACGGAATGTTTCATTTGTTTTTTCCTTAATAAAAACGCGGGTTTTAAGATTTGACTAAATGCTATTTTTAATACCATTGATGCAAATCGGCTTTCACATCAACGATGTCCAACCGACTCCGCGATTTTAGCAGGTTTGTTAAATAATTCTAGTGTCTTACTACGAATTGCTGCTAATAATTATAATCCCAGTGTCGTTGCGGTAATTGCCGGCGCCGAGGCTGCACGTATTTCCTCGAAACGCTTGATCAGTATGTGGCTGCCTTGAATGTCGTTGAGTGCGAGCAATGCGCGTGGGTCGTCATAATGGAAGCGATGCAGGAAGCAGGCTTCGTCGGCGATGACAAAGGGGTCGTAGATGTTTTTTGCTTGCGGAGTGGTTTCCTGGATCGTGATGGCGTGGCTGAATTGCTTGAGCAGGCTGATTATGCGCGGGCAGAAGCGGGTCAGATAGTCGATGTCATGCAGCGCAATTTCCAGCCGATTGCTGCTGCTTGCCAGCAGAAAGGTGCGCAGCAGTTCGTAGCGGCGCAACGTGGTGTAACCGCCATCTTCCAGGTTGTAATCGAAAATGCGCAAGCGGCGCCGAGCGAGCTCGATCAGGATGTCGATCGCTTCCGCATGGTCAGCTGTGTTATCCAATTGCCTATGCAGCAAGACGGGTTTTTCCGGGTTTTCTGACATGGTTCCTCCCCAGTAATCTCGGTTTAATTATGACATATCTCTTCCAACCCGGACGAAATCGTTTAAAATGCGGATGCGCTGTGAAGGATTTGTTTTCTTGTAAGTCATTAATTTAATCAAAGTGATGGAGTAAGTTTATGCAGGTTTCAAAAAACTCGGTGGTGACTCTCAGTTTCGAATTGAGCGACAGCACTGGCAAGCTTCTGGATAAGAGTGATCAACCCATCAGTTACCTGCATGGCGGCTATGACGGGATTTTTCCTACCGTGGAAGAAGCGCTGGAAGGTGTCGCCGAGGGTGGCACCGTTGTAGTGACGCTGGATCCGGAAAACGCCTTTGGTGAATACGAGGATGAACTGGTGCGGGTCGAACCACGCGATGCTTTCCCAACGGACGGGATTGAGGTCGGCATGCAGTTTCAGGCCGGCGCGGAAGGTTCGGATGAAGATCTGGTCTTCACGGTGACAGAGATCACTGCGGACAGCGTGGTGATCGATGGAAACCATCCCCTGGCCGGGCAGACCCTGCTGTTCAAGGGCACCGTTGAGGGCGTACGGCCCGCCACTGCCGAGGAACTCGGCCATGGTCATGTGCATGGCGAGCACGGTCACCACCATTGATGAGTGATGGGTTAAAGGGTGATGAGCAATGAGTGTACCCATTACCCATCACTTGTTGTTTAAAGCATCTTTTTTAGCCGGTAAACCAGTTCCAGCGCCGCTTTCGGGCTGAGTTCATCGGGCTCAACCTCGAGCAGCGCTTCTTCCAGCGCCGAAGGAGCCGCGGCCTGTGGCGTCTCGACGAACAAATCCCCCTGGATGCCATTACTGATGCCTTGCTGTTCCAGTTGCAGCAGGTGTCTTTTCGCCGCCTGGATCACCGGCGCGGGTACGCCTGCCAGCGCCGCCACTTGCAGGCCGTAGCTCTGGCTCGCAGGGCCTTCCTGAACGCTGTGCAGGAACACGATGTGGTCGCGGTGTTCCAGTGCGTCGAGGTGGACATTGGCGATCTGCCTGAATTCCTGATTCAGCCGGGTGAGCTCGAAATAATGGGTGGCGAACAGGGTGTGGCAGCGCGTTTTTTCGATCAGATGGCGGGCGATCGCCCAAGCCAGGGCGAGGCCGTCGAAGGTCGAGGTGCCGCGCCCGATCTCGTCCAGCAGCACCAGGCTGTGCTCGGTGGCATTGTTCAGGATGTCGGCCGCTTCGGTCATTTCCACCATGAAGGTGGAACGTCCGCCGGCCAAATCGTCGGAGGCGCCGATGCGGGTGAATATCTGGTCCACAGGACCGATTTTTGCGCGGCTGGCCGGCACGAAGCTGCCGCAGTGAGCGAGCAGCACGATCAGTGCAGTCTGGCGCATGTAGGTTGATTTTCCACCCATGTTCGGACCGGTAATCAGCAACATCTGGCGCGTGCGGGAAAGTCGCGTGTCATTGGCGATGAAGTTGGCTGTCTGAACTTCCACCACCGGATGGCGGCCACCCGTGATTTCGATCACCGCGTCGTCGGTGAATTCGGGCGCGACCCAGCCCAGGGTTTCGGCCCGCTCGGCAAGCGCAGCCAGCACGTCGAGCTCGGCCACCGCCGCAGCGGTCTCCTGAAGAGCCGGGATGTGCGGTGCCAGATTGTCCAGGAGCAACTCATACAGCATTTTCTCGCGCGCCAGCGCCCGTTCCGAGGCCGACAGGGCCTTGTCCTCGAAAGCCTTCAGCTCCGGCGTGATAAAGCGTTCCGCGTTCTTCAGCGTCTGGCGCCGGCGGTAGTCGTCCGGCACCGCGTTGGCCTGGCTGCGCGTGACCTCGATGTAAAAGCCGTGAACCCGGTTGTATTCGACCTTGAGATTGTTGATGCCGCTACGTTCGCGCTCCCTGGCTTCGAGCGCCAGCAGGAACTCGCCGCAGTTGCTCTGAATCGCGCGCAGTTCGTCGAGTTCGGCGTCATAGCCGGTGGCGATAACGCCGCCTTCGCGCAACACCGCCGCCGGCTCAGGCTGGATCGCACGGGTCAGTTCGGTGACCAGCGTTCCCGGTGCATGGAGCTGATTCGCCAGTTGCGTCAGGCGTGGGCTGTCGAGCAGCGACGTTTCCCCGGCGATTGGCGGCAATGCCAACAGGCTGTCGCGCAGACCGGCAAGGTCTCTGGGCCGCGCCGACCTGAGCGCGATGCGCGCGGTGATGCGCTCGATGTCGGCGATCTGCTTCAGACTCTGGTGGGCCTGCGCGTAGGCGGGAGCGCCGGATTCGCCGATCAGCCGGGTGATGGCGTCGAGCCGGGCGCGCAACTCGGCGCTATTATGCAGGGCGCGCAGGGGATGGTGCAGCCAGTGGCGCAGCAGGCGGCTGCCCATGCTGCCGGCGGTCGTGTCGAGCAGGGAACAGAGTGTCGGGGCGGGTTCGCCGCGCAGGGTTTCTGAAATTTCCAGATTGCGCCGGGCGGCGGCGTCGAGCAACACATAGCCGCTCTCACGCTCGACCTGCAAGCCGCGGATATGCGGCAGCGCGCCGCATTGCGTGCTTTTCGCGTACTCCAGCAAGGCGCCTGCTGCCTCGATGGCGCAATGCAGATCACGGCAACCGAAGCCCTGCAAATCCAGGGTGGCGAATTGCCGGCACAGCTTTTGCAGAGCCGAGTCGTAATCGAACTGCCAGGGTGGCAGGGTTCTACGGGTACATTTCAGGCTTTCCAGCGCGGCATTGACGTAGCCTTCAGGGAGCAGGATTTCCGCGGGTTTGAGGCGCTCCAGCGTCGCGTCGAGGCGGTCTGGCCTGGTCTCCGCGACGCTGAAGCGCCCGCTGGCGAGGTTGAGCCAGGCCAGCCCCAGAATATTCTTCCCCGGAACCAGCGCGAGCAGCAGCTTGTCCTGCTTCTCGTCGAGCAGCGCCGCGTCGGTCAAGGTGCCGGGCGTGATGATGCGCATCACCTTGCGCTCCACCGGGCCTTTGGAGGTGGCAGGGTCGCCGATCTGTTCGCAGATCGCTACCGTCATGCCGAGCCTGACCAGCTTGGCGAGATACTGCTCGACGGCATGGTAGGGCACGCCCGCCATCTTGATCGGTTGCCCCGCCGTTGCGCCTCGGGTGGTGAGGGTGATGTCCAGCAACTGCGCCGCCTTTTCGGCATCGTCGAAAAACAGTTCGTAGAAGTCTCCCATGCGGTAGAACAGCAGCATGTCGGGGTGTTCCGACTTGATGCGCAGGTATTGCTGCATCATCGGGGTGTGTTTTTCAATGTCCAAGGGAGTGTTATGAATGTTTATGATTTTATTCAAAATATATAGATAAATTGCTACTAAAATAAATCCGGGTTACCCCATGCAAACCCATTCTAACCCAGAAAAATGTAGTTTGCGCATGTTGGTCCGGGGGACTGTTTCGCAGATCGCTCCCGCATCTGCGGTGTCATTTTTTGTTGCTTTTTTCATAAGGCCTGACGAATTTTGGGGTCCATCAGCCTTACTCCGTGTCTATATGTCTTCAGCTTCCTTGCCCAGTAGTGCGCGCTGCCGCAGGCAGTGATTTACAATATAGAAGTAATATTGTAAATTCAAATTATGCTTCTATCCATGTTGACCAACATCAGCGTAATCAGCTATAGCTCAGCTGCTTTTGCATATTTGATTCTGTTCGGGCTATCTCTGACCAGCTGGCGTGGTCATAAGCCGGGGAAATTGCTGGTGCTTGCCTGCCTGGCTTCTGCACTTTGGTCGGGCGTAGTCGCCTACCAAGCCGCTCATGGATACCAATCCACGCTCGGTTCTGATCTCCTGGAAGTCCTGCGTGATGGAATCTGGACATTTTTCCTGCTTATCCTGCTAGGCCCTTTCCGGCAGATCAAGGGTCAGTCCTTCAGAAGTGTGAGACCGGTCACGGTGATTCTTGTTGTTTTTTATCTTTTTCTCTTTCTCGGCCTGGTCTATTCCTATTCCAACTCCTATGCGGTTTCCGGTTTTCCCACGGGGGCAATGGGTTTCCTGACCGGCATTGTCGGGCGAGTAATCGTGGCGCTCATCGGCATCGCTCTGGTGGAGCAGCTCTACAGGAATGCTCCCCCAACGAGCGCTGGGGGGATCATGTTTCTATGCCTTGGGGTCGGCGGTGCGTTCGCCTACGATTTCTACCTGTACAGTGAAGCCATGGTATTTGGGCGGGTGGACGTCGGCCTCTGGAACGCACGGGGCGTGGTCAATGTACTGGTCGTTCCCCTCGTGGCCATCTCGGCAACACGAAATCCGAACTGGTCGTTAAACCTTTCCATCTCCGGCCAGGTTATTCTGAGTTCCACCGCATTGTTTGGCGCCGGCGTATATTTGCTGGTCATGGCCGCAGTGGGTTACTACATTCGCAACTTTGGCGGAAACTGGGTAAGAGTTCTGCAGATGGCCTTTTTGTTCGAAGCGTTGCATATGCAGTAAAAGTTTTCCTATATCATAATG
>JAJXTJ010000124.1 GCA_021783895.1 Pseudomonadota bacterium
CTGTGGCGGTCATGGCTTTCATGGCTGATTAGGGCATTTTGTCCGAGTAAAAAATACAACTCCAAACTACCTGTCATTCTACATCTGTCAAGCACAAAATTTACTCCAATTAACATCAAATGGTGAAACCAAAGTGAGTTCGACCCTCAGTTATTTGCTGCAAAAGTACGGGCCGACGCTGACCATCGAAGAGCTGGCCGAGGTGCTGAAGCGCAAGCCTGGCGGCCTCCGTGCCGTCCTGTCCATGCGTACCGAGACATGGGCATCCGAGCTGCATAACAGAAAGGTCTATGTGGGTCGGCGCGTCCATTTTCCGACCGAGGCGGTTGCTGATCTGCTGGCCGGTGAACTGCTTCATAAGGAGGCCGACGAATGAGCAACCTTCCCTCAGAGTTGGCAGAGTGGAGAGCGACCCAAACCAATCGGCGTAAGGATGCTTTGGTGGCTTTTCTGGCTGTGCGTGCTGACGTGATGGAGGCCCGCCAGTCCGGCTATGCGTACAAAACCACTTGGGAGCATCTGCACGAAATAGGGCGGTTCCAGTATCGATACGAAACCTTCCTCAGATACGCCAAGCGGTACATCACGAATGTGCATGGTGACCAGGACGCCACGGTAAAAATAACCGACCAGAAGAATGGCGGCGACAAGTCCAAGCCGAAGCAGTCCGTCGAACCGAAGAAGACTATCTCGCCCCTGCTCAATGGTGAGCTGGTTAAGAACGGTGACGAGTAATGGGAAAGAGCCTGTCAGATCGAATTTCGGAGCGAGCAAAGGCCAAACCTTCGCCGTCCGGGAGCAATGCTAACCGAGCCGTTTTGCTGGCAATACGGGATGACGTAGAGAAGGCGCTCGATGACGGTTGGTCAATTCTTGCCGTGTACCAAACGCTCCACGAAGAGCGCGTCGTGACGTTCAGCTACCAGGCGTTTCGAAGATATGTGAATGCCCTCGTTTTGAATCATCCGAAGCCCGAAGAAATGGCCGCATCAGGTCTTAAAGCATCAGGATTTTCATCAGAAAAAAAGGCAAACAAGCCGACCGAGCCGGTGATGGTAAAGCCCACCGCTCCGGCCAGCTTCATCTTTAACCCCATACCAAATAAAGAGGAGCTTTTGTGATTAAAAACAGGCGTGAAATTGTGCAGTTTTCGTTCTGTCCGTTCTATCGCAGCGCAATTCTCGTTCAGCGGCATGGTTCCGCCTTATTGAACGCGAATAACACGGTTTTTGAACAAGACAATGTACTGGAAATACGCAGTGGTTTTGTGGGCAGGATAGGTGAAGTTAGCCAACCGGCGAGCCGGTTATCTATCTTCACTCCCCCTTATTCGCACTTCGTGCTCAACCGGGTTCCTGCTCTGCGAGGCCAGGTGGCTAAAGCCACCAAATAACATCGGCAATTGCCGATTGATGAGCTTGTTTATTGATGTAGTTCAAAGGAGAGTGATTATGAAGACGTTCACCCGCAAAGTTTTAGCCGCTAAAGTCGCTCTGGTTATGGCCCTCACCGCCACCCCTGGCGTTATGACCTCCGCGCACGCCGGCATCCCCGTCATCGACGGCGCGAATCTCACGCAAACCGTCATGTCCGCCATTGAGAATGTGGCGCAGACGCTCAAGCAGATTCAGCAGTATCAGACGCAGTTGCAGCAGTACCAAAACATGCTCACGAACACGCTGGCCCCGGCCTCGTACATCTGGGATCAGGCGCAAACCACCATGAGCAGCTTGCGCAATTCCATCGACACCCTGCGCTACTACGAGAACCAGCTCGGCAGCGTTGATGCGTACCTGGGCAAGTTCCAGGACACCGCTTTCTATCGCAATTCGCCCTGCTACTCGGCCAACGGCTGCACGTCCGCACAGTGGGCGGCACTGAAAGACTCCCAGCGCTTCGGCTCGGAAGCGCAAAAGAAAGCGAACGATGGGCTTTTCAAGGGCCTGAAAAACCAGCAGCAAGCGATGGAAAACGATGCGCGCCAGTTGCAGCGACTGCAATCCAGCGCGCAAGGCGCGACTGGCCAGATGCAAGCGCTTGGCTATGCCAGCCAGCTTGCCAGTCACCAGTCCTACCAGCTTCTTCAAATTCGTGGCCTTCTGATCGCCCAGCAAAACGCTATCGCAACCCGGAACCAGGCGTTGGCGGACCGTGAAGCGCAGGAAGCAGCAGCGCACGCTGTGGCAACCGAGGCCAGGATCAGTAAAACCACCAGCCCGAAAAACTGGCTCGACCTAACCCGTTAACAGGAGGAAGAACGTGAACAGAAAATACCCCATGCTTTTGCTTGTCGCCGAGCTATTGGCGCTCATGGCTTCCGGTTGCGGTCAGCGTGAATTGGACTGCAAGAACCCGCGCAACCAGGAGGAAAAACAGCAATGCGCCCACAAGGAATCGACCGAGAGCCGCATTGCTCCCACCGAGAAGCCGAAAAACTGGCTCGACCTGACAGACCCGAAGAGGTGACGGCATGAATGGAATCAAAACAACGGTACTCATCGGCGCGGCCTTGATGCTGTACTCGACCGGCGCTGCCGCCCAGCTCACCAATCAAGGCATGCTCGACCAAGTAGTAACGGCGTTCGCCACCCGTGCGGCGAGCTGGCAAGCCGTGGTGATGAACGCCGCCATGTGGCTGTTCTGGACATTAGGCACCATCAGCCTGGTGTGGACGGGCGGCATGCTCATTCTGCGCAAGGCCGACATTGGCGAGTTCTTCGCGGAGTTCTTCCGCTTTATCATGTTTTTCGGGTTTTTCTTGTGGCTGCTCAGAAATGGGCCTGCGTTCGCGTCCTCGATTATTCAATCCTTGCAGAAACTTGGGGAGCAGGCATCTGGCGTTTCGTCGATCATGCCATCCGGCATCGTTGATGTTGGCTTCATGATCTGGAAGCAGGCTATCACCAACCTGTCGGTATGGAGTCCTATCGACAGCTTCGTGGGAACAGCGATTAGCGCGGGGATCATGCTCCTGCTCGCAGCCGTCGCGGTGAACATGCTCCTGCTCATGGTGTCGGCGTGGATTTTGATGTACGCGGGAATTTTCTTTCTTGGGTTCGGCGGTTCGCGTTGGACTTCCGATATGGCAATCAATTACTACAAGACTGTTCTCGGTGTCGCGGTTCAGTTGTTCGCAATGATTTTGCTGGTCGGTATTGGTAATGACCTGCTGACGAGCTTTTACGCGAAGATGAACACGGGTCGGCTCAATTTCGAAGAGCTGGGCGTGATGCTGGTTTTCTGTTTTGCCTTGTTGATGTTGGTCGGCAAAGTGCCAGGCCTTATCTCCGGGATCATCACGGGCGCAAGTATTGGCAATGCAGGTATCGGTAACTTTGGTGCGGGCGCGATAGCTGGTGCCGCAATGGGTGCAGCCGGGACGGCAGCGACGGTGGCCAGCATGGCCGGTGCGGCGGTGACCGCAGGGGCAACGAGCATGGCCGGTGGTGCCCAAGCGGTGATGGCGGCCTTTTCAAAAGCGAACGCCTCCGAAAGCGCGGGCGGAGGCGGCTCAAAAGACTTTATGTCAGCCTCCAGCGGAGGCGGCAGCGATTCGGGCGGCGGGGATAGTGGCGGCGGCAGTGCTCTTGCGGCGGCTATGGGTGACTCTGACGGCGGTAGCTCTAAAGACTTCATGGCATCCGGCGGTGGTGCACCTGGCGAACAAAAATCGGGCGGCATGGCTTCTGCAGCGGCCAAGGTTGGCAGAGTGGCGGCAGGGACAGCCGCGAACCTGGCGCAAGGATCATGGGACGTCGCAAAAGCCAAGGCCGGCGGGCTGAAAGACGCCGCACTGGACCGTATCGGCGAGACCACAGGCGGGAAGATCGCGGCGGCTATCAAGGCCAGCGACATCCAGGAACCAGCGTTCAGTGAAGATAGCCTTGGCGCAGGAAATGGCGGCAGCGATGCAAACGACGAGGTTACCGCCTTCGCGAACCGAACACATGGTGGCGGTAGTGAGAGTAGCACCAGCACAGCGTCGGGTACATCCGGCAAGCAGTCTGACGCTTCCACGGCCAGCACCAAGTCCGTTTTTGATTAACACCAGGAGGAATAGCATATGAATACCGCAATCACCCATGACCGCATCGAGCGTTACGCTCATGTCTTGAATGACCTGCTGGCCGTCGCCGAAGCCCACACCCATGGTCGAGTACGCCGTCCGCGCCAGGTGGTGGTGGATCTTCTCGATGCCATGACGAATGCTTGCATCATGTTGAACTGCCAAGTGGCAGGCGGGCCACAGCCGCAGCATCACGACATTGAAACCATCAAGCAGCAGGCCGCCCGAGTGATGGCGTCCACCAGACGCAGGGCTTGACGGAGGCGTGTCGTGGCCACCGCCTCGGTAAAGAAGGTAAGAAGAATAAGAATATTATTATTCTTACCTTACCGGAGCAGTGCTGACGCATAGTCCAAGGTGTCGGTAATCTTACCTGGCAAGCGCACGATCAGCCTGCGCCAAGCGCGGCGTTGGCAGAGCGCTTGGGGGTGCGGATCGAAGTGTTTTTGGGCAGAGCCGTGATGGCAAATCGCTTCGCAGCCTTCCTGTGCTTGGTTTATTGACACTTGAGGGGCTGCCTGCGACGCCCCTCAAGTGTCAATAGTGCGCCGATTTTAGCGGCTAAAATCTGGGGGGCTTATGCCAGCGAAATACTTGCGCGTCATATGGACATGCGGGTCGTCTGACCAAAAGGGAGCACTCCGATGACAAAGAAAATTTCCAGCATCTCGGTAAGCGTTGAACCCGAGCTGAAGCGGGCATTTCTCGCTGCTGCACGGGCGCATGGCTGTAGCGGTGCCCAAATCGTGAGGGCTTTCATACAAGCGATTGTCGACGGTCAACATAACCCGGACAGTTTGTGCGATCAGGTGCGCGCAGCGGTAAAGAACCCAGCACCTGCACGAACACCGGAATCGGCTTTTCAGCTCGCTCGCCGAATTGCTGCCGGCACACTTGGCCTGGTTTTCAATGCCAAAGACGGTCTATGACCGGAGGGCAAGTTTTGACTGATGAGGCGCGCGTCATGCATACAACCAATCTGCGCAAGGTCGGCGGCTCGATCATGTTGGCCGTCCCGCCCGTATTCCTTGAACAACTGCACCTGCAAGTCGGTGCGACGGTCGGCTTGGCCGTCGATCACGGCTGCCTAGTGGTCAACCCCAGTCCACGGCCGCGCTACACACTCGCGGAGTTGCTGGCTGTCTCGGACTATTCGCAG
>JAJXTJ010000125.1 GCA_021783895.1 Pseudomonadota bacterium
GGTGGTGTATTCCTGCTTCGGTATCTTCATTGTCTTCCCTTCCATTGTGAATGACATTTTACGTCACCCTTGGAAGACGAAATTCCGGGGGAAGGTCAACCACCGGCAAATGCCCTGCCCAAAGTAAGCAACGGCAGCATACCAATAGGCAGCAGTCGCATATGAAACCGGCCTGATGCCTTGTCGCGCACGACTGCGCGAACGAACCATGCTTCTTTCTCGTTGCGCGTGAGGCCAGCAAGCCAGTACAGCTCGACAAGCTCCGAACCAAGTTTGGCGAAGTGCGGGACGAATAGCCGGCTCATGCCGCATCACGCCAGGAAGTCGGTGCGGCTTCGAGGGCGCTATTGATCCTATTGATGCTTTCCGAACGCAGTCCAGCCTTGCGCATCACCTTCCAGGCCTTCACTGGCCCACCATCCAGTTCCAGTTCCGTGATAGCCCAGTGGATGCGGCGAAGCTGAAATTTTGCTACACCTTCTACAGCATGATCCAGGAAGGCCATTGTCTGCGGTAAGTGATGTCGACGCTTGATGATCCAGCCACGGTGGCTTGCTCGGCGCTCCAACTCGGCGACCGTGATGCGGACCGGTGGAATTTCGTTGCTGATGATGGCAACCAGCACACTGAGTTTTGCGGCCCAGGCACGATCAATTGCTGCCCAATCGTGGTGTGCGCGAGCAGATTTTCTGCTGCTGGGCGAAAAAGGCTCATTTGGTGGCGGCATTTCCACCGACTTCTGGTTGGGCGTATTTTTTGATGTGATCTGGCCAGATGGAACGAGTGCCCAAGGAACAGCAACGCCCAAATTCCGAGCAAGAAGAACGACAGTCTTCGGTTCAAGCTGTAACGCGCGTCCAGTTTCACGCAGACCGTATCCTGACGCGACAAGTTTACGTAACGCGGGCTCCAGCAACGGCCCGTAGCGCAGGAATCGCGGCGGACCCAACGTGTCTGTTGTCGAATAGAGGCAACGGGTATAGGCATAGCCACAAGAGCACGCAAAAACGCCCACGGTGTTTTTGCGATTGCGATGCTGGGTCATCGATTTGATCGGTGTAGACGAGGAATGCTGTGCGAGTGGGTTCAGGCATGGCCACGGCCCCGTACCGAACGGTGAAATTTTCCGTTTGCGCTGCGCCAGAAAATTCTGCACCAGCAGGTGATAAAGCGGATGGCTAGCCGTGCGACGATTGCGCACCATCGCCGTGAGCCAATCGCCAGCGAATTCATTGGCGTCCATTACATTGGGCAGCAACCGCAGTATCTGCCCATAGTAGCTGCGGAACTCTTCGTCGAACCGCCGCTGATCCATCGTGGTGATCGAATGCGCCAGACCTGTTTCCAGCATCTGGCTTCGGTAACGACCTGACCAACCAGTGAAAGTGCGCGACATGGGTGGATTGTCCAGCAGTTCGGCGCTGAGCCAAGCAAGGCGTTGCAAGTGGGACACCACCGCGTGCTCTATTACCGGAATGATTGGACGCGCTTGTGGCGGGCAATTCTCTGGAGTGGCCGCCACAAATTCATGACGGCTGTACTGCGTGAAAGAAACCAGGCTTTCCCGCAGGGGGCACGCATGCCTCGGGCAAACCAAAACACTGGGCAACTGGTGATCCCGACACCAGTAAAGTTCTCCATGGTTGGTGAGCATTTCTTGCGTGCATTTCGGGCAGAAGCGCAACCGATTGATTCGCGGGACACGGAAAGCAACCAATCCCAAGCGAATATGCAGGTTCTCGACTATTCCACGCTTCATCGCTTGCCGCACATTAGCTTGCAATGCTGGCGGTTCGAACGCAGTGAAGTACGGGTAAAGCGTAAGTGTGTCGATTATCCGATCGACCGTCAGACTACGTTCTGGTGGGATGCGATCCGCTAACAATTGGAGATGCCCCTGCAGGTCTAAAGTCGCGACAACCTTCCTGTTGCCGAAAAGGGTCTCCAGCGTGTGCATCGTGCTGGGCAGTCCTACGTGCCGGTGATAGCGTGCAAGCACGCTGTATAGCAACTCACCAGGATAGATGGCCGGGAAGTACGACAGCATGGTCAGCCCTCACGCTGCAATGTCTAGCAACGGCGGCTTGACCATGCCGGCCGCAAGCAAGGCTTCATAACCGGACTGGCCAGCCTGTTTGCCAAGCGCGGCGATTCGGCGCAAATCCTGCTCCGGCTGAATCTCGGGTTCCGATGGTTTTGAAGATTTATGCCTTCTTGGTTTCATGGGCCGGGCCGCCAGCCTTTCCGAGATCGCCGCCATTAGTAGCAGCGGATCGGCAGATGGATGCTGTACCCGAGCCTCGTTGATCAACACATGCGCAACGTCGTCGGCGACACCGAGTGAAAGCAAGGCCGTCAGGATAGGATTATGGTCATCTTGGTTCTGTTCGGGCTCTCGCGTTTCATTCACAGCAGGATCTCGCTTCACCACATTGGAAAGTTGCGCCTGCATAGCAGAGGCCATCACCTGCTCGATATGCGCCTGTAGCGGCAAAAGGTCGTCGTACTTAAGGAGTGCCTTAACATCGTTCGTCCTGAGAGCGTCGAGCATCGGTCGCACGATTCGGAAGTCTTCACGGGCAACCTTGCGCAACAGCTGCGGCGTCAGAATTTCCGGCGTGCCGCGCACATCGCCAATACCGACCACCCGTAATTGTGAGAGCATGAACAGCTTAACGACAATGTCCAGGATGCCCTGGCTCTCGTCATACAGCACATCCCGAATCTCTTGGCTGATTGAAGTAAAATGACGTGTCCACTGATATTTCCATAGTTGATCAATAAAGTAGTTCCAGGCTTTGCCCTTCAGCAGACGATCCCAAACCAATGAACCCAGGCCACTCGCCCTTCTCGCCTGCCGGAAGTTTTCCTGCAGCATCGGCACCGCGCTGAGCGTACCGATCAGGATCACCGGCACGCCGATAGTGTTGACGAGCGTGACCAGAAAATTCAGCAAAGCATCCGGACCTATCTTGGCCTTGTTCAAGTGCTGGATTTCGTCGATCACCAGCACCCCGAGTGCATGCAGGTTGGCCACGTGCGCCATGTGCACCATCATTTCGTCTACGCTGGCGCGGCTGCGGCCATAAGCGTTGAAGTAATTGGTGCCGAGCAGCCGGTCCACGGCCGAGAAAAAGTTGATGCACAACTGCTTGGGCGAACCTTGAGACGGGCAATCAAGTTTGAGCCAGACGATCGGAATCAGACTGAAAGGCTCCGAATGCTGGATACATTGTGGGTATTGGTGCAGCACCTTCTCGATTGACTTCGACTTGCCAATGCCGGAGCAACCCGTAAGCGCAAAGCTGGCGGCAGTAATTTCCACCGGATTGCGAACTGAAATGTGCAGGAACTTCGCTTCGATCCGCTCAGCCCCGTTTTGCAGATGGCGGATGTAATCATGTGTCAGCGGGTTGCGTCCGATATAGCCTTGCCGCAACAGCATGCCAAACCGTTCAGCCAATTGCAGCTGTCGTTCCAGCGGCTCAAAATATCGACCCAGGCGCATGATGCAGTGTTTACGCAATTGCGCTGGATAGGAACGCTCCCCTTCGTCGAACTCCGGATAGGACGCCAGGGTCATCAGCATGTCCCGCTGAGACAACAACTGCGGCAACTTGGCTATGAATGGATTGTCCTGGTACTCAGGCAGCATCGGCAATTCATCGTTTTGCATCGTCATCTCCTAAGCTGCCCAGAATTTCCATGATGTCTGGTTCGCTGTAGTCGTCGGTGCCTAGCCCTGGAAAAGGCAGAATGTCGGCACCCTTGGCAGGTGCTGGTTTGTCAGAATCGAAACGGAAGGTTTCGGTCTTGCGGTTAGCTTCCTTTTCATCGGCGCGATGCGTGTGGATGTTTTTGGTACGGCTGGCGGCGCTCTCAGTGCTTGGTTCACCTTTCAGCTTGACCGCGCCGGCGACGATTTCCTCGATCCCTGCGGCCAAGTCAGCCGAAGCAAGCTGCTGCCGGGGCTGACGTTTTGCCGAGACCTGTTGTGCTGCCCGTTGCTGCTGCCCTATCTCCCAAATCGACATTTGCCGGTGAGCACGACTACGTTCTGTCATCGTACAGGTCTGAAATTGCATCGACACATGGATATCATGCAGATAGATTTCATCCATATTGCGCGGATCGTAGGAAATCTTGACCTTCCAAGTCCCGCTCTGACGGGCGCGATCAAACCATCGTTCCTCAACCGCTTTCTGGCAGGTGTAGAAATCACCCTGAAATCGGATGCCGTTTACCGTAACGGTTGCCTCAGCTACTGGCAAAAGACTGAAACGCACCAATTCTTCTGGATACTGGCGCAGGCTGCCGCTACGGTTGGCGATACCCCACTCCCAAAGATCAATCGGTACGGCAGGTATGCTGTCGGCGGCAAGGTCTCGATCCTTGTCGTAGCGTTTTAGCTCGTGCTGGTTGTTGTAGTACAGCACGCACTCGATGATGATCTGGGTGAACTGGTCCAGGTCGAGCACGGCATCCAGCCGATAATCCTTGCCGCCACGCGCACGGAAATCAACATCGATGTAGCCTGGCATATAAGGCTTGAACTTGGAGGGTATTAAGCGAAAACGTTGTTCGACAATACCTTTCCAGTCACCCCGGTACGCAGCAGCAGTTTCAACGGTGACGTTGAAATTGTTGATCAGCGTCTCGATCATGCGGCTTTCGATCTCGCCCCTGTCGCCGAGAATGGTCGCCGGCAAATGGCGACACGGCCATTCTTCTGGCTCAATGATGCGACCGAATTTCTTGCAGAACGCCTGTTTATCCGAAGCCGTGTTCGCCAGCGCCATCATCGCGCCGACCCAGGACGGTCCTTCCAGACCAATGTAAATTCCGGTAATCATCCGACTGAACACATCGATGACGATATACAGCACCGGCCGACCGATAATTCTGTGACGATCCATGCGCGAAACCAAATAAACGTCGGCAATCGTCGCGTCAATCTGGTACCGAGCACCAGGTCCCCAGACCTCCGCCGTCGATGTACCCAGCAGGCCGCGCAGATCTTTATCATAGATGCGCGGTTTCATTCGCTTACGCTTAATATCTAGCCGGTCATTGTCCTGTTCTAGCAGCCTGTCGGACTTAAACCCCGCCCCATAAATCGATTTAACGATCCGGGAAGAATCGTCGCGTTTTGGAGTGGAATTGGGCCGTTTTGGCATGAGATCGAAATGCTTCTGTCCTATTATCC
>JAJXTJ010000126.1 GCA_021783895.1 Pseudomonadota bacterium
CCGAATCTCGGCGATGTCGGCCTCGCTCGCATTGGCGCAGGCGAGTTCGCCGGCGAGCGCCTCGAGCGCGGCCAGCAGCACGAACATTTCACGCACCGTGGTGGCGGTGATGGGCGTGACGATCGCGCCGCGATTTGGCAACAGTTCGACCAGTCCCTCCGAGGCCAGATATTTGATCGCCTCGCGCACCGGGGTGCGCGAGGTGCGCAGGCGCTCGCACAGCACGCGCTCGTTGAGTTTTACGCCTGGTGCCAGTTCGCCCTGGACGATCAGGTCGCGTAGCCGCTCAAGCACTTCTGCCGCCAGAAGGCGCGGCTCGATAGCAGTGGCGGAGCCAATGCCAATGGGGGAATTTTGAATATCCTGGTTCATGTCGAGCTCATTTTTGTATGCATAATACATTTTATTGAACGTCGTGGCAATTATATTATTTGCAATAAAACAATGTATTACATAGACAGTTGACGGCTAATGCTGAATCATGATTCAATTGCATACAAAATAGCTAGCTGGCAACAACACTGCAGTCCATTTTATCCGCCCACAAGGAATACTCTCATGGCTTTCAACAGTGGTCGCCATTTTCTGCAAATCCCCGGACCGACCAATGTCCCCGACCGCGTACTGCGCGCTATCGACTATCCCACCATGGATCACCGCGGGCCGAAGTTCGCTCAGCTCGGCCTGGAGATCATCGAGGGCCTCCAGCACGTATTTCAGACACGGCAGCCGGTAGTAATCTACCCCGCCTCGGGCACCGGCGCCTGGGAAGCGGCGCTGGTGAACAGCCTGTCCCCGGGCGACAAGGTGCTCATGGTCGAAACCGGGCATTTTGCCAGCCTGTGGCAGAAAATGGCAGGCAAGCTCGGCCTGCAGGTGGAACTGATAGCCACCGACTGGCGCCGCGGCGCCGATCCGGCGGCGGTCGAAGCCAGACTGAAGGAAGACAAGGCGCACGCGATCAAGGCGGTGTGCGTGGTGCAGAACGAGACTTCCACCGGCGTCACCAGCCGCATCGCGCTGGTGCGCAAGGCGATCGACGCCGCGGCGCATCCGGCGCTGTTCATGGTCGATACCATCTCCTCGCTCGCGTCGATCGACTACCGCCACGACGAATGGGGCGTGGACGTGACCGTGGCCGGGTCGCAAAAGGGACTGATGCTGCCGCCTGGCCTGTCCTTCAACGCGGTGAGCGAAAAGGCGCGCAAAGCGGCGCAGTCCTCCAAGCTGCCCAGGTCCTACTGGGGCTGGGAGGAGATCATCGCCGCCAACAAGACCGGATACTTTCCCTATACGCCTGCGACCAATCTGCTCTATGGCCTGCGCGAGGCGATCGCGATGCTGCGCGAAGAAGGCTTGCCGCAGGTGTTCGCGCGCCACGCGCGCCATGCCGAGGCGACGCGGCGCGCGGTGCGCGCCTGGGGCCTGGAGATTCTCTGCGCCAACGCCGAGGAATACAGCAATACCCTCACCGCGGTGATGATGCCTGCCGGCCACGACGCCGACGCGCTGAGGAAAACCATACTCGAAGCCTACGACATGTCGCTGGGCACGGGCCTGGGACGGCTCGCGGGCAAGGTGTTCCGCATCGGCCACCTCGGCGACTTCAACGACCTCACGCTGATGGGCACGCTCGCCGGCGTCGAAATGGGGCTGGCTCTTGCGCATGTTCCGCACCAACAGGGCGGCGCGGCCGCGGCCATGGCCTATCTCACCGAAGCTGCGGCCGGCCGCAGCTCCGTCGCCAAGCTCAACGCCGCATGAAACGACAATAAGGGCGGCTCCGCCAAAGCCCATGAAGCAATCGGAGCTACCTCTGATTTGGGGGATTTACAGGGGGACCGGGTGGGAAGGGAAGGGCGTTTCCCCTTTTCTGGGTTCCCTTGTTCAGACCACCCTGAAATTTCGGGATTTCCCATAGCGCAAATTTATTTTCAACCGGAGGACACCATCATGATGCGACGTATGCGTAAGTTATCGATTAGAACTTCCCTGCTGCCGATGTGTGCTGCGGCGCTCACCTGCTCTCTGATCGCTCCCGCTCAGGCCGCTTGGGAGCCCACCAAGGCCGTCGAAGTCATCGTTCCCGCAGGCGCTGGCGGCGCCTCCGACCAGATGGCACGCCTGATTCAGAGCATCGTGTTGAAGCACAAGCTGATGAAGCAGCCGATGATCATCCAGATCAAGGCCGGGGCCAGCGGCGCCGAGGGCGCGATGGATGTGCAGGAGTCAAAAGGGGACGCGCACAAGATTCTGGTCGCGTTTTCCCTGATCTATACATTGCCGATCTCGACCGGCCTGCCGCTCAATTGGCGCATTATGAATCCGCTGGCGATGATCGCGCAGGACGAATTCCTGCTGTGGAACAATGCGGGGTCGCCCTACAAGACTGCCAAGGAGTTTCTCGATGCAGTGAAAGCGGCGCCTGCCGGCAAATTCAAGATGGGCGGCACCGGCTCCAAGCGCGAGGATCAACTGATCAATTTCGCCCTGAACAAGGTGTACGGAGCGAATTTCACCTATATTCCCTACAAGAGCGGCGGCGAAGCGGCGACCCAGCTCGTCGGCAATCATATCGATGCGAACGTGAACAATCCCAGCGAAAACATCGCCCAGTGGCGCGCCGGCCAGGTGCGCGCATTGTGCGTGTTCTCCGAGCAGCGCATGGCCTACAAGACGAAGGTGACCAAGGACCAGTCCTGGGCCGACATCCCGACCTGCAAGGAATCCGGCATCGATGTGCAGTACCAGATGCTGCGCGCCTTCTTCCTGCCGCCTGGCACGACCAGCGATCAGGCAGCCTACTATGTCGACTTGCTGAGGAAAGTCGTGGCCACGCCCGAGTGGAAGGAATACACCGAGCGTAACGCGCTCAAACAGACCTTTGTGACCGGGCAAGACTTCGTCAAGTTCCTGGAGAAGGACGATGCCTATCATCACATGCTGATGAAGGAAGCGGGCTTCGCCAAGTCCAAGTAAACACCCGCTGGCAACGCGAGCCCGGGCGCTCTGGCCGGGTTCGCGCTGTCGGTGGTTCGATAGACGGAGTCGGACCATGGAACAGCAACAAAAGCAACAGGACCCGCATCAAGGGGGAGTGTCGGAACGCGCGGTCGGCGCGTTCACGGCCATTTTCATTTTTTTTGTCGGCGTGGTAATGATGGTCGACAACTACAAGCTCGGGGCGGGTTGGTCCAAGGACGGCCCGGAATCCGGATACTTTCCGCTTCGCGTCGGCGCCATCCTCTGTATCGCATGCGTCGTCGTTCTGCTGCAAACGCTTTACGCAAAGAACCGCAGTACCAAGACCTTCGTCACCTGGGAGCGGCTGAAACTGGTGCTGAAGGTACTGCTGCCCACCATCGCATATGTGCTCGCGATCCAATTGATCGGCATTTATGTCGCCTCCGCGCTGTTCATCGGCGCATTCATGCGCGCCATGGACAAGTCCAGCTGGCTCAAAGTCCTGACGATCAGCATCGGCGTAAGCCTGGCGCTATTCTGGATGTTCGAAGTGCAGTTCATGGTGCCCCTGCCCAAGGGACCCCTGGAAGCCCTGTTCGGCTACTGAACCGCTTCGCTTAATCGGACGCACTACACTCAAAGGAACGTCAAGTGGAAGATCTCGGCTCGCTGTTCCACGGATTTGCGGTCGCGCTGACCTGGTACAACATCGGCATGATGGCGGTCGGCATCATATTGGGGATTATCGTCGGCGTACTGCCCGGCCTGGGCGGGCCGAACGGGGTGGCGATTCTGCTACCGCTCACGTTCACCATGTCCCCCACTTCGGCGATCATCATGCTCTCCTGCCTCTATTGGGGAACGCTGTTCGCCGGAGCCATCACCTCGATACTGTTCAATATTCCCGGCGAAACCCATTCGGTAGCCACAACGTTCGACGGCTACCCACTGGCGCACCAGGGACGCGCGGGCGAGGCGCTCACCTCGGCCTTCACCGGGTCCTTCATCGGCGCTTTCGTCGGGGTGTTGCTGATCACCTTTCTCGCGCCGCTGGTGGCGAAATTCGCGCTGGAATTCGGACCGCCCGAATTCTTCGCCGTCTATCTGCTCACCTTCTCCAGCTTCATCGGCACCGGCAAGGATCCATTCAAGACCATCATTGCCATGATGCTCGGTTTCGGTCTGGCCGCGATCGGCATGGATGCCGTCAGCGGCGAACTGCGCATGACCTTCGGCTGGTCGGAATTGCTGCGGGGTGTCGCCTTCCTGATCGTGGTCATCGGCCTGTTCGGTCTCGGCGAAATTCTGGTCAGCATGGAAGAAGGCCTTGCATTCGAGGGCAAGAGCGCCAAGATCAACATGAAGGTGGTGCTGCAGACCTGGAAGAAACTGCCCAAGTACTGGCTCACGCTGATCCGCAGTTCGATCATCGGTTGCTGGATGGGAATCACCCCGGGCGGCGCCACTGCCGCCTCATTCATGGGTTACGGTGTAGCCAAGCGCTTTTCCAAGAACGGCGACAAATTCGGCACCGGGGAGCTCGAAGGCGTGATCGCGCCGGAGACCGCCGCACATGCGGCCGGGACCGCGGCGCTGCTGCCGATGCTGGCGCTGGGCATACCCGGCTCGGCCACCGCCGCCGTGCTGCTGGGCGGACTGATGATCTGGGGCCTGCAGCCCGGGCCGCTGCTGTTCGTCGAGCAAAAGGATTTCGTCTGGGGGCTGATCGCCAGCATGTACCTGTCCAACATCGCCGGGCTGATCATCGTGCTGTCCACGGTCCCGCTGTTCGCGGCGATCCTGCGCATTCCGTTTTCCATCATTGCGCCGATCATCATCGTGGTGTGCGCCATCGGTGCCTACACTGTGCACAGCGCGATGCTCGACATCTGGTTCATGGTGCTGTTCGGCATCGTCGGCTATTTCCTGAAGAAACTGGATTATCCGCTGGCGCCGCTGGTACTCTCGGTAGTGCTGGGCCGGCGCACGGAAACTTCGTTTCGCCAGGCCATGCTGGGCTCGAAGGGCGCGCTGGACGTTTTCTGGTCGAATGCGCTGGTCGGCACCATCACCACACTGGCGCTGATCATGCTGTTCTGGCCCGTCGTTTCGTTTGCATGGAGCAAGCTCGGACAAATGCGGGCGCATGCGATGGCCGCGAAGCGGGCCTAGCTCCGGCGGGGGCTGGCCGCGGCCGTGCGCATTGCCGCCGGCGCGACGAGGGCTGTGCCGGTTT
>JAJXTJ010000127.1 GCA_021783895.1 Pseudomonadota bacterium
GCTATGTTATAGCGTTTGCCTTGTGCTTTCCAGACAAGAGATTTGGTCTATGATTGAGTGTTGCCGCAAGCCATGAAAGTCGATACAATTAAACTTAGTCTAATTTAATGACTTGTTTTAAACACTGACGATTGGAGAATAATAATGGAACACACCCTACCCGCCCTGCCCTATGCCATGGACGCCCTGCAGCCCCATATGTCCAAGGAAACTTTTGAATACCACTATGGCAAACACCATCAGGCCTATGTCACCAACCTGAACAACCTGATCAAGGGCACCGAATATGAAAGCCTGGGCCTGGAAGCCATCATCAGGAAGGCCCCGGCTGGCGGCGTATACAACAATTCCGCTCAGGTGTGGAACCACACCTTCTTCTGGAACTGCATGAAGCCGAACGGCGGCGGCCAGCCCAGCGGCGCGCTGGCTGACGCCATCAAGGCCAAATGGGGTTCCGTCGACGAGTTCAGGAAAGCCTTCCAGACCTCCGCTGTCGGCAACTTCGGCTCCGGCTGGACCTGGCTGGTGAAGAAGGCTGACGGCTCCGTCGATATCGTCAACATGGGCGCCGCCGGCACTCCGCTGACCACCGGCGACAAAGCCCTGCTGTGCGTCGACGTGTGGGAGCATGCCTACTACATCGACTACCGCAACCTGCGTCCGAAGTTCGTCGAAACTTTCCTGGCTAACCTGGTCAACTGGGATTTCGTGGCAAAGAACTTCGCCTGATTCTGCGCTCCTGTTTCTTGACAATGATGTTTTGAACAAATGTCGTTTCTCACTTAACCCCAGACCGCCCGAAATTGCGCCACAAACGCGTCCAGATGCGCATCGGGCAGGCAGTTGATCCCGGCGGCGGCCTTGCGCCCGCCGCCGCTGTCGAAGCGCCGGCACAGATCGTCCGCTCCCATCGGCGCGGCAAGCGGGGCGCGCACGCTGACGGTGTAGCCCCCCGAACGCCGCGCCAGAATCGCATGGGCGCGTTTTGGCCAGGACTGCGACAGGCGATTGCCGAACGAACCGCTGACGCGGCGGCTCCAGGGCGCATCGGGCAGGATGTATAGCGCGACGGCTCCCGTCGCCATCTCCGGCTGGAGCTCTCCGGCTTTAGCCATATCTTCGACATAGCCTTGTTGCAGCTGGCGAAATGCCGGCTCCCCGGCGATGAAGGCGAAGGGGTCGGCATGACCATGCAGCAACCGGTACAACTCATCGGGCGGGAAATGAAGATCGGCCAGGGTTTCTCCGTAGCCGTTGTAATTGAGGCATACCCCCAGGCTCTGCAACGCGTCGAGCTGGTCGGCGCTTAACCGCAGGGGTTTGGCAGCACGTCGCGCGGCTTCGTGGAGGTTGTCGCCGAACGCGCCGACCACCGCCCAGATGCGGTATCGGCCTTGCAGGAATCGGTCGACCAGCAGGCTGGTGCAGACGTCGGGAGCACTGTCGATATGAACTTCGAAGCCCCGATGAGCAGGAAGGTCGCCGGAAAAATGATGGTCAAAATAGACCACTTGGGCGCCTCGCTCCAGCAAGGCCAGCAACGCCTCCCGGTTCTTGTCCAGAGAAATGTCCAGCACGGTGATCTTGTCACCCGGTTTCGCCATGACCCGCTCAAGTAAGGTAATATCCCTCTTCACCCCGGTAATGAGCTGGCTGTCTGCGGGATAGGCCAGCCTCAACTGGTGCAGGGCGCAAATGCCGTCAGCGTCGCCATTGAATACGTCGTAATGAGTCATAAAATTTTGGATCGCGATCAGGATCAGGTCGGCTGAACTATGCTAACACAGAAAAACAAAGCTCCCAGCGCCAGTCCCTTTCTGGCGGCAGCCTACGCCTTGCTGATCGTTTACGGCAGCCTTTACCCGTTTAGCGGCTGGCTCCCTGCCGAGGACATGCTGGCGTTTCTGACCGACCCCTGGCCGCGCTATATCATCCGTTCGGATGTCATCATCAACATCCTGGTCTACCTGCCGATGGGGTTGCTGGTCGCACGTGCGTTGCGTTACCGGCTGCGTCCAGTGGCGGCGGTGATCGCCGCCACCGCGCTGTGCCTGCTGTTGAGCTTTACCATGGAAAGCCTGCAGGCCCTGCTGCCGGATCGGGTTTCATCCCGCCTCGACTTGGTGCTCAACGGGCTGGGCGGACTGGGCGGAGCGCTGCTGGCGAAACTGGCCGCCAATCCGCCGGGACCGCTACGCAGGCTGGCCGCTCTGCGCCGCGAGTGGTTCCTGCCCGGACGCGCCATGGATCTGGGCTTGGTCGCCTTCGGCTTGTGGGCGCTTTCGCAGCTTACTCCGCTGCTGCTTTCGCTGGATACCGACACCCTGCGTAAAGCGCTGCTACCGCTTTGGACACCAGGTTTCCCCACGCTCTTCAACTGGTCGCAACTGACTGCCTACGCTTGCAGTATTGCCGGCCTGGGCTTGTTTGGCACGATTCTCGCCCGCGTCGAAAAGAATACGGCACTGCCATTCATCGGCTTTGTCGGCGCCGTGCTGCTGGTGAAAATTCTGGTAATGGGCCGCTATCTTGCGCTGGAAACGGCGATTGGCGCCGCCATCGGAATGGTCCTGGCGGTTGTCCTGCAACCTGCCCCCAAGCCATTCCGGTCTGCCGCAGGCGGCTTGGCCCTGCTGGCCGGATTCTCCCTCGCCGAGCTGGAACCGGCGACAAGCGTGATCTTCATCCCCCCACGGCCATTCAACTGGATTCCCTTCCATGGCCAAATGCACAACCTGGCCAGTTTCAGCGAAATCCTTTCACTGTTCTGGCCGTTCCTTGCCCTGGGATGCCTTGGCGCCTTCGCCACCAAGCCCAATCGGCGCAGGTTGATGGCTTTTATCGGCGGCTTGCTGGTGCTGGCCCTGATGTTCGCGCTGGAGTGGCAACAGCAGACCATTCCGGGGCGGTACGCCGACATCACCGACATTTTGCTGGCGCTGGCCGGCTGGTCGCTGCCTTGGTGGTGGCGCATCCACACCGCACGAGGAGAACCGCATGGACAGCCTGGCCGAACTCACCCATAAACTGCGCGACTTCGCCCGGGAGCGCGACTGGGAGCAGTTTCACGCACCGAAGAACCTGGCGATGGCGATGATCGTGGAAGCGGCGGAACTGGTCGAGCATTTCCAGTGGCTCACCGCCGAACAGAGCTATGCACTTGACGCCGCCAAGCTGGAGGAAGTGCGCCAGGAAATCGGCGACGTGCTGATCTACCTGACGCGCATCGCGGATAGGCTGGGCATCGACCCGGTTGCCGCAGCGCATGACAAGATGGTGATCAATGCCGCAAAATACCCGGCTGAACTTGCCCGTGGCAGCGCTGCCAAATCAGGTAATTACAACAAAACATAATGCTAGAAAAATCACTTAACCACGGGGATCACGGGGTAAAATCGATATGTTACATAGCTTTGTCCAAGCACCCGCTGGGTAATAATTTGATGCCCCGAACCTCTTGTTCTTCCCCGTGTACCCCGTGGTTCAAATGCTGTTTTTAAGTTTAAGGAAATCAATATGAGCTACTACGAGAAACACGTTTTCTTCTGCACCAACGTGCGCGAGGATGGCGGCCCCTGCTGCTCCAACCACGGCGCGCAGGAAATGCGCGATTATGCCAAAAGCCGGATCAAGAAGCTTGACCTCAACGGCGCGGGCAAGATCCGCATCAACAGCGCCGGCTGCCTCGATCGTTGCGACGAAGGTCCGGTTCTGGTGGTCTATCCCGATGCGGTCTGGTACACCTACGTGGACAAGGAAGACATCGACGAAATCGTCGACCAGCACCTGGTCAACGGCAAGATCGTCGATCGCCTGAAAATCTGAGTCATGTAGGGTGCGCCGTGCGCACCCTACATGACTCTCACCGCCCGGCACAAAGCCTCGATCACCCGGCACCGCACGTCGCGCCAGCGGCGCCCTCCATCCGAAACGTGCTTCTGGTTGATCTCCAGCTCGATGCCGATGTAAACCTCCGCCGGAAAACGGCGGCGCAGGTAGGCGGTTAAGCCGTCGGACTTGCCGGCGTAGGGATAATTGCGGCGTACCTTCAGGTTGGGCGCCAACACCCTGAGCTGCGCCTGCCAGCGGCGGCACAGTTCGAACTCGCCGGGCCGCGCCGGGTCGTAGAGCAGGCCGATATCGGCGTTGCGCGCTACGCCGTCCAGCGCCGGCGTGAAGCTGTGGGAGGCGACATGAATCACCCGGCTGCCGCGCGCAATCGCTGCAGCGATGTCCGCCTCGACCTTGTTCCGGTGCGGCAGGTAATGTCTTTCCAGTATCTCGCTGCGGACCCCGACGGGTGTACCCCGCGTGGCCTCGGAATACAGGCGCGGATGGCCGATCGAACGGTTGAGGTCGACCAGCAGGCGGCTGGTGGTAGAGGCGAATAAGGGAGCGTCCAGCGCCCTGGCCAGCTCTCTGGCCAAGGCGAACGCACCGGCATCGTAGCCGCGGTGGGTTTGCAGCATTGCCTCGAAACCCGCAAACAAGTGCCGGTAGCGGGACGGGATGCGGTTCCCGCCATGCTCGCAGGTGATCAGGAAGTGGTCCGTTTTCGACATAGCCTATCAACCTATAAAGCTCTGTTAACCACGGGGCACACGGGGATCACGGGGTAACCTCAACATGTTACACAGTTCTGTCCAAGCACCCGTTGGGTGAATGAGCTGACGCCATTAAGCCCTTGTTTTCCCCGTGATCCCCGTGTGCCCCGTGGTTAAGTGCCGTTTTTAGCAATCCAAGAACATCCGCCCAGCTTCAAGGCAGTCGCACAGCTCGCGATAGACCGCATGCAGGCGCGTCTTCGAGCATTCCGGGCCTACCACCCGCAGAATGCGGCGGGCGAGCGGCCCGTGTTCCAGCATCACGCGCAGCGGCTCGCGCCAGTGGGCTGAACCGTCCAGCGACGCAGCTTCGATGAGGTGGCGCCAGAGTTCGCCGGCCTGGCATTGCCGATCGGGGAAGCCCAGTAGCCGCAGATACTCGGCATCGTCGATCACCGCCAGTTCGGCGTCGCGGATGCAGGCGTGCAGGACATTCACCAGATCGTCCGTCCCGATTGCCTGCTGCATGGAGAGCGGCGACCATGCGGCGGCGTAGATCGCCTGCACCACGGCGGTGACGGCGGCGGCGATGGCAAGGTCGGCCTGCGGGCACTCCTGCACGTCGATCACGCGGACCTCGATAGCATTGCGCTT
>JAJXTJ010000128.1 GCA_021783895.1 Pseudomonadota bacterium
CGCCGCAACGGCGAGGCAGTCGCGCGGCCGCAACAGCGCGGCGCCGACCAATCTGGCCGGCAGCCCCAACCCAGCCACACTGGTGACCGACAACACCACCGTGACACGGCGCACCACCTTCCGCGAGGCCGCTTCGGTCATCGCCAACCCGGAAAATGGTCTTCTCAGCGTGCGCGCCACCAGTCGCCAGCATGAAAAAATCGGGAATTCATCGACCAGATCATGGCCAGCGCCAAGCGCCAGGTGCTGATCGAGGCGACGGTGGTCGAGGTTAAGCTTTCCGACCAGTACCAGCAAGGCATCAACTGGGCCAACCTGAGAACCACGCCGAACAACGCCAAATTCAATATCGGGCAAGGCCAGGTCGGCACCCTGCCATCGGGCGTGAATCCAGGTGTCTCGCCCGGCATTTTCTCCCTGCTTTACAGCAATCCAGTTTCACGCATCGGCGACATCACCGCCACCATTCAACTGCTCGAATCGTTCGGCAAGGTCAAGGTACTGTCCAGCCCGAAGATCAGCGTGCTGAACAATCAAACGGCCCTGCTCAAGGTAGTGGACAACAAGGTTTATTTTACCACCTCGGTAACAGTCACCCCGGCCACCGGGACCAGCGCCCAGTTGATCGTTTATAACACCACCGTCAATACCGTGCCGGTGGGGTTCGTGATGAGCGTGACCCCCCAGATCAACGATGCAGGCACGGTTACCCTCAACGTGAGGCCCACCATCTCCCGGATCACCGGCTACGTCAACGACCCTAACCCCGATTTGAAAAATGCCGGCGTGGTAAGCCCGATTCCGGAAATCCAGTCACGCGAGATGGAATCCGTCCTCAAGGTAAGCAGCGGGCAAGTGGCGGTAATGGGCGGGCTGATGCAGGACTCCATCGACAACCTCAAGGATGCCGTACCGGTCCTGTCCAGATTGCCTCTGATCGGCGATGCCTTTGCCTACCGCAACGAAACCAGCACCAAGTCCGAACTGGTGATCTTCCTGCGCCCGATTGTCGTCAAGGATGCGAGCCTGGAAGGCGATTACAATGCCTATCGCAACTTCCTGCCCAATAAGGACACCCTCAAGGATCCGCGTGATACCGGGCTCAACCCCTTGCTTGAACCAGCCAGGGCGGAGGCGGCCAAACCATGAGCCTGCTGATGGAGGCGCTGAAAAAGGCCGAGCGCGCCAAGCAGGGGAAACCGGTTCCAAACGCAGAACAATCTGGCCAGCCCGGCGGCGCTGAGGCAACACCGAATCCAGTCACAGCGCCAGGCACAGAGCCTTCCCTGCCGCCCCGGAAGGAAACAGCAGGACACGTCGAGGCCACCGGCGCCAGCGATTTTCCACCCATCACGCCGGATTTACTCCCCTCGCCTATCGAAGATAAAAACACCGTACCGGCCCGCATTGAACCGACCATATCCGCACTGGAACTCACGCTGGACGAAGCGCCACCCCTCAGGGGCGCGCCCGTGAGCCCGGCGCCCATGGCCGCCACCCTCTCTCCTGACTCTCTCCCAACGGCCCGCCCCCATCCCAACCTTCTTCCAGAGGGAGAAGGGGCAATGTAGAAAGGCTCTTGTTTTGATCTAACCGAACCAGATGCCCGGCCACAGCCAACAGCGAACCACGTCGAGGCTCCCAACAAAGCCCCGCCACAAAACGTCAGGAAAATCACCGCCGCACAGCAAAAGGCCAAAACGGTCTTCTCCGCCAAGCAACCCGCCCGCAGCCGGACCCTGCTTCTCACCGGCGCCGCAACGGCGATCGTGCTCGGCATGGCCGGCTTCGGAGTTTATTACTGGCAAATCATGTCCACCGGCAGCATGCTCCTCCCGGCCAGCACACCCCGACCGCCAAATGCCGCCATTCCGGCCATTCCTGTCAATGCCGGAACGCCGCAAAGGCAAAGCGCACCGGTTGCGTCTACGCAGAACCCGATCGACAAGCCTGTCCTGAGCCCGGTCGAGGCCTGTCCTGAGCCTTGCCAAAGAGAGCCCGCACCCGCCACGGCACAGGCCGGTCCTCCAGCGGCATCCCCCGCACGGGCTGAAGCTCGTAATGGATCAGAGCCCTTCAAGGAAAATCCGGCCATCCGAATCCGGCAAAACGCGGCGACCATCCAGCTCAACCCAACCCTCGGTAAGGCCTATCAATCCTTCCTTTCCGGCGACACCGGAAAAGCGCAACAGCTGTATCAAAAGGTATTGCAACAGGAGCCGAACAACCGCGATGCTTTGTTGGGCATGGCGGCCATCGCGCTAAAGCACAAGCAAACCGACCAGGCGACCGCCTATTACAGCAAACTGCTGGAGCTCGACCCAGCCGATCCGGAAGCCCTGGCAGCGCTGATCGGTCTGCGGGGGCAATCCGATCCGGTCCAAAGCGAAAGCCGTTTAAAGAAAGACCTGGCGCAAAACCCGCAGGCTGACGCGGCTCACTTTGCCCTGGGAAATCTGTACGCCCAGCAATCGCGCTGGGCCGAGGCGCAGCAGTCTTACTTCCGCGCCTACAGCATCGCACCCGGCAACGCCGACTATGCCTTCAACCTCGCCGTCAGCCTCGATCATCTGAATCAGGGCAAGCTGGCGCTCGACTATTACCAGCGCGCCCTCGCCCAGTCCGGCCCGGCAAATTTCGACAAATCCTCGGTTCAGACCCGTATCAAAGAACTGACACCGCTGGTGGAAAAATGATGAGTGATAGCGATCAGCTTTCAGCCATCAGCGGTCAGCTTGGGTCTTGTGCGCGGCAAAGCCGCACGTCTTTACTGATAGCTGACAGCTGAAAGCTAATTTATGCCCGAGCAACCGAAACTTCCCTTAGGCAAACTGCTGGTTCTGAAGGGCGTCATCAGCGACGACCAGTTACGCATCGCCCTGCTCGATCAAAGACATTCCAGCCTGCCGCTGGGCAAGCTGCTCGTTAATCTCGGTTTCGTCACTGAAGCCACAGTGCGCGAGGCGCTGAGCGAAAACCTGAATCAGCAGAGCGCGGATTTGTCCCACATGGTGGTGGACCCTTCCTCGCTCAAGCTTATTTCAAAGGACGTCGCCAAGCGTTACCGCGTCTTCCCGCTGGAATTCGACAAGCAAAGCCGGGTGCTGAAGCTGGCGATGTCCGACACCAGCAACATCGTCGCACTCGACCAGATCCGCGCCATGCTCGGCAAAGAAGTCATCGTTACTCCGATGCTGGCCGGCGACTCGGAAATCATGCGGGCGATCGACCAGTATTTCGGCTTCGAACTGTCGATTGACGGCATCCTGCACGAAATCGAAACCGGAGAAATCGATTACCAGAGCCTGCAATCCGTTTCCGACGAATACAACCAGCCGCTGGTACGCCTGATCGACGCCCTGCTCGCCGATGGGGTACAGCACGGCGCCTCCGACATCCACTTCGAGCCGGAGCAATTTTTCCTGCGCATTCGCTACCGCATCGACGGCGTGCTGCGCCAGATCCGCAGCCTGCACAAAACCTACTGGGCCGCCATGGCGGTGCGCCTCAAGGTGATGAGCAACATGAATATCGCCGAAACGCGCGCTCCTCAGGACGGGCGCATTTCCATCACTTTTTCGGGACGCGCGATTGATTTCCGCGTTTCAGCCCAGCCCACCACGCATGGTGAGAACATCGTGCTGCGCATCCTCGATCGGCAAAAAGGCATCGTGTCCCTGAACAACCTCGGCCTGGAAGAAGATGAGCTGACCCTGCTCAAGCTCATGCTGGCCAGGCCGAATGGCATCATCCTGGTGACCGGCCCGACCGGCAGCGGGAAAACCACCACGCTGTATTCCATCCTTAACCACATCAATACCGAAAGCGTCAACATCATGACGCTGGAAGATCCGGTCGAATATCCGATGAACATGATCCGCCAGACCTCGGTCAACGAAGCGGCAAAAATGGATTTCGTCAACGGCATCCGCTCGATGATGCGCCAGGACCCGGATGTCATCCTGGTCGGAGAAATCCGCGACCGCGAAACGGCGGAAATGGCTTTCCGCGCCGCCATGACCGGCCACCAGGTTTATTCCACCCTGCACACCAACTCGGCAATCGGGGCGATTCCGCGACTACTGGACATCGGTGTGCTGCCCGATATTATTGCAGGAAACATCATCGGCATTGTCGCCCAGCGCCTGTTACGCAAACTGTGCCCCCATTGCAGGCAACCGTACCAACCGGAAAAGATGGAAAGAGACCTTCTCGGGCTCAATAAAGGCGAACCGAACGTCACGATCTACCAGGCCACCGGCTGCGAGCGCTGCAACCACCAGGGCTACAAAGGGCGCCTCGCGATCATGGAACTGCTCAAAATGGACGCAGCCCTGGATGAACTGATCGCACGTCGGGCTCCCGCCATCGAAATCAGAACCATGGCGTTGTCCAAAGGCTTCGTTACCCTGGCCGAAGATGGTGTCCGCCGCGTACTGGACGGCTCCACCTCGCTCGACGAAGTTGCGCGCGTCGTGGATCTGACCGACAAGGTCAGCGGTTTCGCTCGCGATCATGCAGCCCCTTAAGATTACGCCATGACCCAATTTGTCTACCAGGCCATGGATACCGAAGGCAAGCGCATCCGCGGCAATATGGACGCGTCCAATCTCTCCGATCTGGAGTTGCGCCTGAAGCGCATGGAACTGGATCTGATCGATTGCAAGACACTGGAGCGACCCGTCCTGGCTTTCCGCAAGCGCCGGATAAAGCACTCGGATCTGATCAATTTCTGCTTCTACATGGAACAGCTTAGCGGCGCCGGTGTCCCGATGCTGGAAACTTTGGCTGACCTGCGCGACAGCCTCGACCACCCCCGCTTACGCGAAATCGTCGCCGACCTGATCGAAAATATCGAAGGCGGCCTGCAACTCTCGCAGGCGATGGCAAAGCATCCCGACACCTTCGATTCAACCTTCACCAGCCTGATCGCGGCAGGCGAAAACAGCGGCAAAATTTCCGAGGTATTCCTCAACCTGACCAATAACCTGAAATGGCAGGACGAGCTCGCCTCGCAGACCAAAAAACTGCTGATGTACCCGGCTTTCGTCGGCACCATCGTACTCGGCGTCACCTTCTTCCTGATGACCTACCTGGTGCCGCAGCTCGTCGGATTCATCAAGAACATGGGGGGTGAGCTGCCCTTTCATACCAAGGCGCTGATTTTCGT
>JAJXTJ010000129.1 GCA_021783895.1 Pseudomonadota bacterium
CATGTCTCGATCTATCGGGTGGAAAGCCATTGTCGCGTCCGTCAAATTTAATGACTATGATTATAGCATAATACCGGCCAAGCCCGACAGGCTGCTAGGTTGATTTGTCGTATCCGGTACGCGCCCGAAATCAACCCCGTATTACGGAGATCCTTTATTTCCATGGCCGGTGATACGCGCCCAAGGTATTCTGCTGGCCCTCGGCGACCTTGTTCAGTTGCGCCATCCAGGCCGGGTTGACGGCGTAGCTGTCTGGCGCGCGTTTGGCAGAATCGATGGCGGAGCGCCATACTTTGGTGACTTGCTCGACGTAGGCGGGGCTGCGCTGGCGGCCTTCGATCTTGATGGCGGCGATGCCCATGGCGATCATTTCCGGCAGCATCTCCAGGGTGTTGAGGCTGGTCGGCTCTTCGATGGCGTAGTAGGTTTCGTGGTTGACCTCGAAGCGGCCCTTGCACAGGGTCGGGTAGCCGGCGTTTTCGTCCTTGCCGTAACGGTCGAGCAGGATACCGTTGAGGCGCGATTCCAGGCCTTTGGGGGTCTGTTCCCAGCGCACCGCCTTGGCCGGCGAGCATACCCCGCAGGTGTTGGGCGATTCGCCGGTGGCGTAGGACGACAGGGCGCAGCGCCCTTCGACCATGACGCACAGGCCGCCGAAGCCGAACAGCTCGATTTCCACCGGCGTGTTCTTCACCACCTGCTCGACCTGGGCCAGCGACAGCACGCGCGGGATGACCGCGCGCTGGATGCCGAAGTGCTCGTGGTAGAAGTTGATCGCCTCGTAGTTGGTGGCGGAGCCCTGCACCGACAGGTGCAGGCGCAGGTTCGGGTAGTTCCTGGCCGCGTAGCGCATCAGGCCGGGGTCGGCCAGGATGACGGCGTCGATACCGAACTCGACGGCGTTGTCCACCGCCGCCTGCCAGCGCTCCCATTTGTCGGACTGGGGGAAGGTGTTGAGCGCGAGCAGCACCTTGGCGCCCTTGGCGTGGGCGTAGCGCACGCCTTCGCGGGCGCTGGCCGGATCGAAGTTCAGCCCGGCGAAGGCGCGGGCGTTGGTGTTGTCCTTAAAGCCCATGTAGACGCAGTCGGCGCCGTTGTCGACGGCGATTTTCAGGGCGGGCAGGTTGCCTGCGGGGCAGACCAGTTCTAGAGATGCTTTAGGCGACATATCTCAGTTTTTCCTCTGTTGCGGGGCGGACGAGACTGGCGGTTGCCGCGCGGGCGAATTTGCCCTGACAGCTGTCCCGCCTTCTCAGCTCCTGCTCGATCTTGTTCAGTACGTCCCATTTCTTCGAACACCAGTCCGGGGCAAGCAGGATGTCCCTGGATGCGGTGCCGGTGACGCGGTGAAAGACCACTTCTTCCGGCGTGAGTTCAATCAGATCGGCGACGATGCGGGTGTAGTCCTCCTGGCTCAGCGGCTGGTATTCGCCGCGCCGCCATTCCTGGGCAAGCATGGTGCGCTTGACGACATGCAGCGGATGCAGCTTGAGCCCGTCCACGCCGTGCTCGATTACGGTCTCCAGGCTGGCGCGGTAGTGTTTTTCTGTTTCGCCGGGCAGGCCGACGATCAGGTGGGCGCAGACGGGAATCCCGCGCTGCCGCGCAGCGGTCGTGGTGGCGAGGTATTCGGCCAGGCCGTGGCCGCGATTGACCCTTTTCAGGGTTTCATCGAAAGCGGATTGCAGGCCGAGCTCAAGCACGATTTCGAAACCGCGTTTGCGATAACCGGCCAGCAGGTCGAGCACCTCCGGCGGCACGCAGTCGGGTCGGGTGCCGATGGCGAGCCCGATCACGTCAGGCTCCGCCAGGGCTTCCTCGTACATCGCGCGCAATTGCTCGATCTTGGCGTAGGTGTTGGTATAGGCCTGGAAGTAGGCGATGAACTTTTTGGCGCGGGTGCAGCGGGTGATGGCGTTTCTTCCCGAGGTCAGCTGCTCACGCAAGGTGGGCGGCTGGCGCCCGTTGGGGCTGAACGACTCGTTGTTGCAGAAGGTGCAGCCGCCGGTGCCCTTGCTGCCGTCACGGTTGGGGCAGGTCAGGCCGACGTCGAGCGCGATCTTGTGCACGCGCTCGCCGTGGCATTGCAGCAGGAGTTGCCCATAGGTATGGATGCGGTCGGAAAGAACCATCAGGAGTTAACGTGCTTGTCAAAAAACGGAATTCAGGGTCGATTAGGCTAGCATGTCGTGTCCCAAGCTTCAAGTTACCCGTTTAATGTGAACGTCGCGTAGCGACACTTCATCCCTCTCTCCCCTCGTGGGAGAGAGTTAGGAGAGAGGGGCGCACATGGCGACGTCCATGATGCGGGGTGGCGCAGGTGCCGTGTGCGTCAGGTATGACACAACGGTTTGCTGTCCGGATTCTCCACGCTGCGGGCGATGGTGGTGGCAAGCTGGTGGATTTCGTCGATGCTGAGGCAACCCATCAGCCGGCCCATCATGGCCGGTTCGATGCGGATCGTGCAGGGCCGGCCATCGGCAAGGGTGATGTTGATGCCGGACACATGTTTCAGTTCCGGTTCGTCCGCTTCCACCAGCTCGGCCTGATCATCCATCAGCATCGCGTAATAGGTTTCCAGCCGGTTGGCGACGAGGTCGTCCAGATCCTCCGGCACGGCGACGATCAGGCCCATCGGGTCATTTTTTTCCTGGCATGGAATGCCCAGAACCTGGGCGAATTCGGCGAAGCGCCGGGAAATGCTGTCGTTGAAGAAGATGTATTCCATCATGGGAAAGTTCCTGGATAGTGTGCTTGAAGTCGAGTGCGGCCAGCCGGGTAAAAGCCGGAGTAAAATGGTATATTAATGGCATCTTAACGATAGAATCAAGGCTTACATGTCTCAAATTAATACTCTCTGGCGCACGTTTTCCGCCGCGCCCCATCGCATGATGTTCCTGGCCGGCGCGGTGCAGGGGCTGGCCGCCATCGCTTGGTGGCTGACCGAATTGATCGGCCGCTATACTTCCGCCTGGCTGCCGCCGATGTGGGCGATCCCGGCGCCTTGGGCGCACGGCTTCCTGATGATTTACGGGTTTTTCCCTTTTTTCATCTTCGGCTTCCTGATGACCGTCTACCCCAACTGGATGAACGGCGCCAAGGTGCCGCCGCGCCGCTATGTGCCGGCTTTCCTGCTGTTGGCGTGCGGCGTGGTGCTGTTCTACCCCGGCCTGCTGGCCGGAAAAGGGCTGCTGATCGTCGCGCTGGTGCTGATGCTCGCCGGCTGGGGCATCGCTTTCCATGCCCTGTTCGACGTGCTGCTTACCGCCCGCCACCCCGACAAGCTGCACCCCCGAATCACCACCGTCGCCCTCGGCATGGGCTGGCTCGGCCTGCTGGCCTACCTGCTCTGGCTGGTGACCGGAAACGCCCTGTTCGCGCTGTTTTCCCTCAGGGCCGGCGTGTGGTTCATGCTGCTGCCGATCTTTCTCACCGTCTGCCACCGCATGATCCCGTTCTTCTCCAGCCGGGTGCTGGACAACTACAAGATCGTCCGCCCCACCGGCGCACTCGGCGTGATGCTGGCGTGCGCCTATGGCCACGGCCTGCTGGAAATTCTGGGCTGGAATGCCTGGCTGTGGCTGTTCGACCTGCCCCTGCTGGCGCAGACGGCGTATTTGAGCTGGCGCTGGCAACTGCGGCGCAGCTTCGAAGTGCGTTTGCTGGCGGTGCTGCACGTCGGATTTGCCTGGACCTCGGTCGCGCTGGCGCTGTATATCGTGCAGAGTTTTGCGCTGCTGGACGACGTCGTCATGCTGGGTTTCGCGCCGCTGCATGCCTTGACCATCGGCCTGTTCGGTTCGATGGTGCTGGGCATGGCCTCGCGCGTCACGCTGGGCCATTCCGGTGCGGAACTCGATGCGGATGGCGCCACCTGGGCGCTATTCTGGGGATTCCAGATCGCCGCCCTGGCCCGCATCGGCGGCGATCTGCCGCTGGCTGGGACGGCGGCAGGGCATTTCTACCTGCTTGCGGCGGCGGTCTGGCTCGCCTGTTTTGTTCCCTGGTTCGTCAAATATGCGCCCAAGTATTGGCGGCCACGTTCGGATGGGCAGCCGGGTTAGTAATGGGGAGGGATTTCGTTCGTTGCGCGCGGCCCGGCGGCGCCTTCCGATAATTCCTTGACGTGACGGATCAGTGCTTCGCAAACGGCTTCCAGATGGGCAATTTTTTTCTGTTGCTGGCAGACCACCTGGTTCAACTCTTCGACCGTAACTTCCTGGTGGGAGAGCTTGATTTCGATCTCGATCAGCCGGTCTTCGCTCATCTTTATTTCACGTCTTTCTGTTGTTCACCGATCAAATCGGCCAGGGTATACATATCCAGCGTTGCAAGAAAACTGTGCAGAGCCTCGTCCATGGCGGTTTTCAGCCGGCAGGCGGGAGCCAGGGCGCAGGCGCTGAAGTCAGGCTGGAAGCAGGCGACGATGTCCATGTTCTCTTCCATGCTGCGCACCACGTCACCCACCACGATCTGCCCCGGCGGGCGCGCCAGTTTGATGCCGCCGCCCTTGCCGCGCATGGTGTCGATATAGCCGTTTGCGCCGAGCTGGTGTACCACCTTCATCAAGTGGTTGCGCGAAATGTCGTGATAGGCGGCGATTTCGCTGATGGTGGCGAGTTTCTCCGGTCTCATGCCGAGATACAGCAGGGTGCGTAGCGAATAATCGGTATAGCGGGTCAGGTGCATGGCGGATTCGATGGGTTAGCGGATCATCTGCGCATAGGGCAGCGGCAACTGTTGGAGTGGCCCCGGGGGTTTCATGATTACAACATATCCGTCGGTACCGAACAAGTGCGGCAGGGCGCTGTCGGCAATTTTGTCGGTCATGCCGCAGTCCTGTCTGACGTGCTTCGAGCGAACAATAGGGTATCTTCGTTGTTTTGTAGAGGTCCTTGAACGAGGATAAGCTCGCCTCCCGGTGCGGCTTATCGCCCTGATTGAAGTGGGGATTTTATTCAATGGCGGGCACGGGTTTAATATGTGATCATAGTGTCCCCGGTTGTTTTTGATACGGGTTAATTTTTTTGGGGTCTTCGTGAAAGAGTGTGGGTAAAAATGGTCATGTATTCGGCTGTAAGCCTTGTTGAAAGCCGGTTTTCAGTGTTTTCAAGCTCTGCAAAAAAGGG
>JAJXTJ010000130.1 GCA_021783895.1 Pseudomonadota bacterium
ACTGATGAAGTACGTGCCGCGCTTGCCATCCTGGCCGCTTGATAGGGGCAGCTATGACCACAAAAACAAAAAGCCGCAACGGGGCGAACCGTGCGGCTTCAAAACTACGTAACAAGTTGAATTTTATCAGCACAGCCACCTGGGTGTTGGAGTACTCGGTTGCAGAGGCTCTTCAATTCCATGAAACGCACCGGCGGTACGTCTCGTGTGTGGCTTGTCGCACTGCGCTTGCCGTGCTTCGGCTGCTGACGGGAGGGCTGCATCATGCCTGATCTGGCCGAACAATTCCGTAATGCAATCGAAGCGGCGGGCCTGACACCACCGGATGTGATTGAAGCCGACGGCAAGCTGCGGCGCTTCGCCAGCAACGGTAAGCGGGGCGACGGCGCAGGCTGGTATGTCCTGTTTAGCGATGGCATCCCCGCCGGATGCTTCGGCGACTGGCGCACGGGCTTTACCCAGACATGGCGGGCGGATATTGGGCGCGTCCTAACACCCGCCGAGGAAGCGGCGCACCGGGACAAGGCGCAAGCCATGCGGCGCGAACGCGAGGCCGAGGAGGCCCGGCGCAAAGATGAAGCCAAAACTCGCGCGGTGGCGATCTGGAAGACGGCAACCCCCGCCCCCGACGATCATGCCTATCTGACCCGCAAAGGCATCAAGGCGCACGGCGCGAGGCTGCACAAGGGGGCGCTGCTGATCCCCATGCGCGCCGACGGCGTGATTCATTCGCTGCAATTCATCGGCGCGGATGGCGACAAGCGATTTCTGACCGGCGGGCGGGTGGCGGGCTGCTATTTCAGCATCGGCGACACCCGAGGCGCGGCGGCGCTGTGCATCGCCGAGGGCTTTGCAACCGGCGCGACGATCCACCAAGCGACAGGCTACCCGGTGGCGGTGGCTTTCAACGCGGGCAACCTGCTTGCCGTGGCGAAGGCGATGCGCGAGAAATTCCCCGACCTGCCTTTGATCCTGTGCGCGGACGACGACAGGCACACCCCGGGCAATCCCGGACTGACCAAGGCGACCGAGGCGGCGCGGGCTGTGGGCGGGCTGCTGGTGATCCCTAGTTTTGTGGGGGTGACGGCATGAGCAACACCGACTTTAACGACATGGCGGCGCTGTCGGGCCTGGAGGCGGTAAAACGCGCCATAGCGAGCGCGGTGGCTTCGGGGACAGGCGAGGCTCAACACGGCACCGAAAACCCGATAGCGCGCGATCTGGCGGGCCTGCAAAACGCCGACACCGGAACAGGCGAACCGAAAGCGGCATTGATAAACATCGGGGTATCACAGGTATCAGGGGTGCAAGCCAGTAACGACGGGGTTTCTGCTGATACCCCTGCCGATGCTGACGAGGTATCTGGGGTATCAGCCACGGCGGCAAGCAAGATACCCGGAATGGATGAGCGCCCATGCTTCCGCGTTTTCGATGGCTGGCTGGAACACGATGGCGGAAAGTATCGCCCAGGCGTTTGGCATTTCGGCATCAAGCCAGGCAAGAACGATGCGCCCCCAACTCCGACGGAAAACCGGGTTTGCTCGCCCCTGCATATCGAGGCCGTGACCTTCGACGGGCAGGACAACAACTTCGGGCGTCTGCTGCGCTTCAAGAACACGCTGGGGCGCTGGCGCGAATGGGCCATGCCGATGGAATTGCTGCGCGGTTCCGGCGACGACCTGCGCGGCGAACTGCTGGCGATGGGCGTGGAAATCGACCCGACCGCCAAAACCCTGCTAGCGAATTACCTGCAATCCAAGCCGCCGAAGCGGCAGATGCGGTGCGCGCTTCAAGTCGGCTGGTGCGGCGATTCGTTCGTGCTACCGGATGCGGTTATCGGGACGGCGGCTTCGGACGTGATCTTCCAGAGCGGCGAGCGCGGATACGATGAACACACCAGGGCCGGGACACTTGCCGGATGGCGTGAGGAAATCGCGGCGCGTTCGGTCGGCAACACGCTTTTGCTGCTGGCGCTGTCCGCATCCTTCGCCGGGCCGATGCTGGAACGGTGCAATGCCGAGGGCGGCGGGGTGCATTTTGTGGGTGACTCTTCCACCGGCAAGACGACGCTACTGGAAGCGGGCTGTTCAGTATGGGGCGGCGCGAACTACCGCCGAAGCTGGCGGGCGACGGCGAACGGCATGGAAGGCGCGGCGGCGCTGTTCAATGATTGCCTGCTGGCCCTGGACGAAATCAGCGAGTGCGATCCGCGCGAAGTGGGGGCCATTGTCTATTCGCTGGGCAACGGACGCGGCAAGCAACGCGCCGGGCGGACGGGAAGCGCGCGGGCGGTAACGCGCTGGCGCTGTTTCGTCTTGTCGAGCGGGGAACGCACCATCGCCACCACGATGCAGGAAGGGGGACACCGGGCCAAGGCGGGGCAGGCGGTGCGGCTGCTGGATATACCGGCGGCGCGGGTTCATGGCGCGTGGGACACGCTGCACAACTTACCGAGCGGCACGGCATTTTCGGATGCGATCAAGCGGGCATCGGTGACGCATCACGGACATGCGGGGCGGGCCTTCCTTGAAAGGCTGACGCGCGACGGGCAAGACTTTTGCGCCCTGCTGGAACGGTTCAAGGGGCTTGCCGAGTTTTCCGCCGAGGGTGGCGAGGGGCAGGACAAGCGCGCGGCGGGACGCTTCGCCCTGCTGGCGCTGGCGGGTGAAATGGCGACCGAGTACGGCATCACCGGCTGGCCGGAAGGCGAGGCCATCAATGCGGCGGCTGAAGGTTTCAGGGTATGGCGAGCAGCGCGCGGGCGTGGCAACGATGAGCGGCGGCAAATCCTGGACAGAGTTTCAGGCTTTATCCAGCGGCACGGCGACGGGCGCTTTTCGGATGCTGACAACACCAGCGAAACCCAAATACGCGAGCGGGCTGGATGGTGGCGGGACGCCCACGAGGGCCGCGAATACCTGTTCACGGCGGAAGGAATGCGCGAAGCCCTGAAGGGATTTGACTTCAACCGGGCGCTAGATGCGTTGCAGGCATCCGGGGCGCTGCCCACACCTGGCGCCGACGGCAAGCGGGCGCGGTTCTATCGCATCGGTGGGCGAGGGGTGAAGCTGTATCCCCTCCAAGAGGACAAACTGGGGGGCGATCATGGCGCTGGCTGATCTCCTGGAAAGACTGGAGCAGCGCGCTGATACCGCTGATACCCCCTGCAACCCCGGCGGGGTATTAGCGAACCCCGCGTCAATACTGGTTTGCACCCTTGATACCCCTGATACCCTAGAAAACATTAATAGCGAGAGTGAGACGCCCGAGTCTGAAACCTTCCCCGATGACCGGCGCACTTGCGACCAGTGCGCCAACCTGGACGGGCGGCGCTGTCTCGCTGCATGGCGGGGGGAAGTCGCGGCGAATCGGGACTATGAGCCAGTGCGGGACATTCCCCGGCGCTGCGAAGGCTATGCGCCGAAGGCAGATGAGTGACTGGGCAGACCCCGGCAGGGGTGACGCGCAGTTGCACATGATCGCCAAAGTGAAAACCGAAGCCGGTGGATGAAAACCCAATCAAATCAAATGGACGAAGACGAAAATCTGCAAAAAATCGCAAAAAAATTACGTATGAAATTCGGCCTTTACCCTCGACCGCCATTTCGTCATGAAGTCCAGGCATTGCTCCCCGATCCACGCCACAAACTCCTCGTGCGAGGGCCAGCTTTGCTCGTCGTAATCCATCCCGTACTCATCGATCCAGCGCAGGAAATCATCAGCCAGGACTGCAGCATAGTTAGCCAGCTCATCACCGTCCGAGAATGCGGCCTCCGCGATGTCGTCAAATGACATTTCCTCGAAGCGGATGTCCCTGTTCCATAAGTCCGTGACAATCGTGTCGGGTGGCATCAAGGCGACGAGGCGTTCGCGCAGTTCTTCGTCATCCTCGTCGTCGTCCTGTTCCTCTTCCTCGTCCTCGTCATCAGATGGTTCCCCATCCAAATAGGCGCTGATGTTTCTATTGGAATAATCCTGAGCAATCGATAGCAGGCGTTCTTGAACGATGAAGTTGGCGATGTCTTCGAGATCATAAGGGGGGGTGGGGTTGTCGCTTGGTCGATAACCGCCGGAGGTGTCTTCATTTTCAAGATCCCAATGCCAATCCCACCCCTCATCGGTTTGCAGCCATAGAGCCACCAGGTCTCGCCCCGGCAATTTCTCCAGTTCGGAAAGCACCATCTCGTGCATGGTTTGGCGATAGGTGTCCCAGAAAAAGCTCTCCTCGCCCTGTACTTGAACGCATATCTCCTCCCAGGCGTTCTCCAGCCCTGAATCATCGCCGGAAAGCGTATCGGTGCATTTCGTGAGTGCCGAAATCGCCTGTTCGGCAACGGTTGTTGCAGCAGCTACTGCATATTCTCGAATCAGATCTTTTTGTATTGCGCTCATCGTTGTCTTCCCCTCCCAGCATCAGCTTAGCCCGGTTTGTAATCGGCGGCCTTGCGTCCTCAGTTAAACTTCGGATCTTGAGATAAATACAACAACCTGGGCCGCATGAACCACCAGTCTCTCTCCGCCTTCATCTGGGCCGTCGCCGACCTCTTGCGCGGCGACTACAAGCAGTCCGAGTACGGCAAGGTGATCCTGCCGTTCACCGTCCTGCGCCGTCTGGACTGTGTGCTGGAGGCCACTAAGCCGGCGGTGCTGGCTGAATACGAAGCCAAGCAGAAGGCCGGGGTGAACCCGGAACCCTTCCTGCTGCGCAAGTCGGGGCAGAGCTTCTACAACACCTCGCCGCTCGACATGAAGAAGCTGATGGGCGACCAGGATCACATCCGCGAGAACCTCTACAGCTACGTTCAGGCGTTCGCGCCCGCCGTGCGCGACCTGTTCGAGCGCTTCGACTTCCACACCCAGGTCGATCGCCTGCACAAGTGCGGGCTGCTGTATCAGGTGACCGAGAAGTTCGCGCAGATCGACCTGCACCCCGAGACGGTGGACAACCACCAGATGGGACTGGTGTTCGAGGAACTGATCCGCAAGTTCGCGGAAATCTCCAACGAGACCGCCGGTGAGCACTTCACCCCGCGCGAGGTGATCCGGCTGATGGTCAACCTGATCTTCATCGAGGATGACGACGTTCTCAGCAAG
>JAJXTJ010000131.1 GCA_021783895.1 Pseudomonadota bacterium
CCCATTCTTTCCCGCAACACACCCTCTGGAACGGGTGCGTATTGTCCATGGTATTGACGGGGGAAACCTGGCTTTGCGCACATGAGCGACAATCAGGTTCGAGCGCGTGGTTTCGCTCAAATCCTCGAACAGGTCGCTGCTATACGCCGGCAGCGGCTCCTTGGCAAGACGAAAAACGCCATTCTCCCGCCAGGCGAGCCCCCAGCCGTCGGGATTGTCCGCCACCAGTCCGCCACGCAGACGGAAATTGCCGAGTGTGCCTCTTGCTGTCACGGCTTGGCTGGCAGACACCCCAAAAAGCTCACACATCGTCAGAATACCCCGTTAAGTATCGGTGCTTTTTCAGGAATCATCGGAGCGCCTGCTCCAGGTCGGCGATCAGATCATCGGCATCTTCCAGGCCGATGGAGAGCCGGATCATGGTGTCGGAAATGCCGCGCCGCGCCCGCTCCTCCGATGCCAGGCCGTGGTGGGTGGTTGTCACTGGCATGGTGACCAGACTTTCCACGCCGCCCAAGCTGGGTGCGATAGCGAACAGCTTGAGCTTATCCACCGCCCGCACCGCATCCTGATAAGCGCCCTTGACCTCGATCGTCAACATACCGCCGAAGCCCTGCATCTGGGACCTAGCCATGGCATGGCCGGGGAAATCGGGTAGACCGGGGTAAAGCACCCGCGCTACCTTGGGATGACGCGACATGGCTTCGGCCACGGCTTGCGCCGTGCCATTCTGCCGCTCCACCCGCACGACCAGGGTGCGCAGGCTGCGCGCCAGGAGCGATGCGGTTTCAGGCGCGGGCGTCTGACCCAGGTTCTTGCGCCAGCCCCACACCGAAGCCAAAAGGTGTTTTGATCCCATCAGGGCGCCGGCGGTAATGTCGCTGTGGCCGCCGAGATACTTGGTGGCGCTGTGAACCACGAAATCCGCGCCCAGAGCAAGAGGGCTCTGGTTCACTGGTGAGGCGAAGGTGTTATCCACGGCCACCAGGGCACCATACTCGTGGGTAATGTCGCTGATTTTGCGAATATCCAGTACTTCCAGAGTGGGATTGGTGGGCGTTTCGAAAAACACCAGGCTTGCACCTGCTTCCAGAAATGTTTTCAACCCGTCCAGCTCGCTGCCGAGCAGAAAATAAGTGGGAATCCCCAATTCCGGAAACTGGCTGGAAAGAAGCTCCATCGTGCCGCCGTAGGCATCGCCGATACAGACCACACCCTTGCGGCCATGAGCAAAGAATAGCGCGGATTCCGCAGCCATGCCCGAGGAAAATACCCAAGCAGCTTCCGCCCCTTCCAGAGCGGCCAGCTTTTCTTCCAGGCTGAAGAGGGTGGGGTTGAGCCCGTATCGGGTATACAGGCTACCCGGCTTTTTGCTGTCCACCACGTCGAGCAGGTCGGCGGTGGAGTCGAACTTGAAGGTGGTAGTCGTGTAGATCGGTGTGTGCGGCGAGCCGTGTTCATCCTTGATTTCCCCGGCATGGATGCAGCGGGTGGAAAGGCCTTTGTTCTTGTCGTTCATTCAACCTCCTCAATAAATCGTTCCAGGATGACTTCCAGCCGCGATGCCAGATCCGGGCAGGCGCTCAAATCCATTCCGGCGTTCGCAAGTCCGGCCCGTATGTCCTCCGGCGACAGGATTACGCCATCTGCGGGCTGGAGCACCACCCCGCTCACCCGCATGGAGGGAAAGCCCGCCGTGTGCATCGCGGCAATCGGTATGGATGATGCGCTTTGCCACGCCAAGGCAAGATGATAATTCCTCGGCGTAACGGGCGTAAAGCGTGCAGCACCCGCCGGGCGGATGCTGGGACAAGACTTTGATCGGTTCAGGCATAGCTAATCTTTCGTTGAAGTGATTTCAGAGGAAAAACCGGAGTGCTTTCATTCATCGTGGTGCAGCACCTTCTGGCCAAGGTTTTCACAATTCATGCCCAATCATTTTTTTGCGACAATAATGTAAACATAAGGGCCAACAAAGACATTACGCTTGATCTGTCCCCCATACATCGAGTAGAAGACGGGCCGAAAATCTTTTTGTTCCCGCTCGTCCGGCACAAGGATGGTCAACTTTTTATTTGCCTGCCTGGCAAAACGGCCCGACTTTTCCAGTACCTGCCTGCCGCCATCCATCAACTCGCCCGAGCCGGAAAACATCTCTTTTGCGGGAATCAGCAAACCGATACCATCCCCTTCGACAACCACCCGCTCCGTCTTAACCAGGCTTTGCACCGCTCGGATGTATTCACCAGCATCCCCCGGCAAGGGATCGGCCATCGCACTTAGTGGAATAAACAGTAGAACTGCGATCAGTTTCTTCATTTCGTTCTCCCGGAAAAATCAACCTCGTTAAAGTACGCTCTTGAGCAGGATGTAGGTGGCGACGAATATCAGGAACACGCCGAAGCTGCGTTTCAATGTTTCCGGTGAGAATCGGTGTGCCAGTCTGGTACCTGCGAAGCTGCCCGCCACCGTTACCGTAGTGAAGGAAGTCATCATCATCCAATCCACCGGCACCACACCCATATAGCCGGCGAAACCGGTAGACGCGTTGGCGGCGACGATAGCGAGCGAGGTGCCAATGGCGGTTTTCATCGGGATGCCGGATATCAGCACCAGAGCCGGCACGATCAAAAAGCCGCCGCCCACGCCGACCAGGCCGGTTAGCGCTCCGACCCCGATGCCGAGCAGGGCGATCTGGCCCAGATGTGCCTTAATGGTCTCGCTTTCGCCGATAGAAATATCGGGGCCGCCCGCTCCAGCCAGCTGCGCTGACTGCACGACCTGCTGTTGTTTTTTCGGTTTCAGCATCCTCCAGGCGGCGGCAAGCATCACCAGGGCAAACAGACCGAGCTGGAGCGCCACCGGCGTATGCACACCCAGCCGCGTACCGCTGAAGGTGCCGATTACGCCGAACAGGCCGAACATCGCCGCCACCCTGACATCCACGTTGCCGCGCCGCCAGTTGTCCATAGCCGCAATGGTGGCGGTGATGGCGACGATGCCCAGGCTCATGGCGATGGCCTGCTTCGGTTCCACGCGCAGAAGATACAAAAGCGCCGGCACGGCGATGATGGAGCCGCCGCTGCCGAGCAGTCCAAGCACGATGCCGGTTGCCGCACCGGCGAATAGGGCGATAATAATCATGGTTCAGTTCCTTTAAATGCTAATTTGAAAATCAATTGACCACTTGAATATTGAGCAAAAAAATGAAGGCTAAAATACCAGCACCTTGTCTGCCCACTCCGTCCACTCCGCCAGATGCTCCAACGTGGAGCGCTCGGCGCCCATGATCATTTCCGCGTCTTTATAACCCACGGGCATCCATGCAAGCTCCGCACACTCCGATTTGCCCGCCACGTTTCAGAAGGCTCTGGGCAAAGAACTCGATGTTGTAATAGCCCTCCGGTACCTTCTGCCCCGCCTTGACGCATAGCACAGCATCGCCCAGCAAAAACAGGCGAATTTCATTGCCATCGTGCTTCGACAGCGCCTGCGCCAAGCGGAAGCCGTTGTAGCTGCGTTCGGTGCCATAGGGTGGGTCATTCAAAATGAACAGGGATTTCATGGCGACCTCCTTCGCGTGTTTTTAATTTGATTAATTAATCATATGAATATTTGAATAATCTGTCAATATAGAAAACATTGCCCCCCAAACATGAAATGAGCAACTCCGAACAGAGTAACCAGAGTGGTTACCGCTTACCGTTGACCGGCCGCTGCTCGGCCTTCCATTCCGGGTAGCCGTCTTCCAGGCGGCGGGCATGATACCCTCGCTCGCGCAACGCCTCCACTGCCTCGAAAGCCAGCATGCAATAGGGGCCGCGGCAGTAGGCGACGATCTCCTGGTCATGAGGCAATTTGCTTAACCGTTCCGGTAGAGATTCAAGAGGGATATTGACCGCCCCTTCAATATGTCCGGCGTCATACTCGGCAGGCGGACGAACATCGATCACCATCGCCTCTCCGGACCGCACCAATCCGATAAGCTCGTCTCGACGGACGGGGGTAAGGTTATCCCGGCTCTCAAAGTTTTCGCGCACAATGCGCTCCACCTCCGCCAAGTGGCGCTCGGCGATCCCACGGATACCGGCCAGCACGACCGGTATCGCGTCGTCGGTAAGCCGGTAGAACACTTGCAGGCCGTCCTTGCGCGACACCGCCAGACCGCTGTCGCGGAGAATCTGCAAATGATGGGAGGTATTGGCCATGGACATGCCAGATGCCTGCGCCAGCGCGTCCACGCTGCGCTCGCCTTGGGCGAGCGCCTCGATCAGTTCCAACCGGTTGGCGCTGGCCATGGCCTTGGCGACACGGGCAAAATATTCGAACAGCCTTTTTTTCGGAGGAACAGTTTCAGGTTTCATTTACAGGACTCGATATCAATTATAGCGGCGCATGAACCACCACTCGAACAGGCGCTTCAAGCCATGCATCCAGGAAAGCGGAGGCAACACCATGCTGGTCCTGGCCGTGCGCCAGACGAACATGCCCGCATCGAGCGAGTCGACGATGCAGATCAATTCGACCTTGAAAGTTTGCGCCGGCGCCCGCCCGCTCAATTCGGCCCGCAAGTTGGCCGCCGCCGTGACCGCTTGCAGTTCGGCCATGTGCGCCTGCTTCGGCATCCAGTCGGGGCCGGGAAAACTGCCGGAATCGCCTGCCACGTAAACCTTGCCGCAACCTTCCACCCGGCAGTATTGGTCGGCCTTGAGCAGTCCGCCGGGAGAGCGCGGCAGGTCGGTATTGTCGAACCAGGCGTTGCCGGTCATGCCGGGTATGAACAGGATCAGGTCGGCGGGGATGTCGCCGCCCTCGGTCATCACTTTGTCCGCCTCAAAGCCGCTGATCTTGTGGCCGAGATGGGTTTCGACGCCACGCGTCGCCATGGCGGCAAGAAGCCCTTTCACCGCCTTGTCGCCGAGGCGCTTGCCCGGCTCCTTCATCGGGTTGAAAAATACCAGTTTGAAACGGTCGCGCCGTCCTTCGCGCACCAGTTGGGTGTGCAGGCCGAAAAGAAATTCGAACATCGGCCCGCCGCGCATGGCGGAAGGCTCGTTGGGGTTACCGCCGAAACCG
>JAJXTJ010000132.1 GCA_021783895.1 Pseudomonadota bacterium
TTCAAAGTAAAGAACGATACCTTCCTGCGTGCCTTGCTGCGCCAACCGACGGAATACACCCCGGTATGGATGATGCGCCAAGCCGGACGCTACCTGCCGGAATACAACCAGACCAGGGCGCGAGCGGGCGATTTCATGTCGCTGTGCAAAAACCCCGACCTCGCCACCGAAGTCACCCTGCAACCACTGACGCGCTTCCCGCTCGACGCCGCCATCCTGTTCTCCGACATTCTCACCATTCCCGATGCCATGGGCCTGGGACTGTACTTCAGCACCGGCGAGGGACCTAAATTCGAACGCCCGCTACGCGAAGAATGGGAAATCCGCGACCTGGCCGTACCCGACCCCAACGTGCAGCTGCGCTATGTGATGGACGCCGTAAGCCAGATCCGCAGGTCGCTCAACAACGAAGTGCCGCTGATCGGCTTTGCCGGCAGCCCGTTCACGCTGGCCTGCTACATGGTCGAAGGCGGAAGCAGCTCGGATTTCTCCCTGGTCAAGACCATGCTCTACCAGCGCCCGGAGCTGCTGCATCATATCCTCGATGTCAACGCCCGCGCCGTGACCGCCTATCTCAATGCGCAGATCGAAGCCGGCGCACAAGCCATAATGATTTTCGACTCATGGGGCGGGGCGCTGTCCCACGCCGCCTACCACGAATTCTCTCTACCCTACATGGAGCAGATCGTCAGCGGGCTGATTCGCGAGCATAACGGCGCCACCATCCCCAACATCATTTTCACCAAGGGCGGCGGGCTGTGGCTGGAAAGCATCGCCGCCACCGGCTGCAACGCCGTCGGGCTGGACTGGGCCATCGACATCGGCCAGGCGCGTGCACGCGTCGGCGACAAGGTGGCGCTGCAAGGCAACCTCGACCCGGCGGTATTGTTCAGCAACCCTGATACCATCCGCAGCGAAGTGGGCAAAGTCCTGCAAAGCTACGGCAAGGGCAGCGGCCACGTGTTCAACCTGGGACATGGCATTTCGCAGTTCGCCAATCCGGAGAATGCCGCCGCCATGGTCGAGGCGGTGCATGAGCTGAGCAAGCCGTACCATTCCTGACCCGGTGGGAGTGTACATAGACGGAAATTTGACCCGTTCGAGTATATTCCCACCACCGTCTCGCAGCTCAACTGGATATTGCCATGCCGGAAATAAGCCGCTTTCTGGGGATTGTCATCTTTATGTATTTCGATGAGCACAATCCGCCGCACTTCCATGTGAAATACAATGAACACGCTGCCGTCCTCAAACATTCGAACACTGAATGTTTCCGACGGTCACTTGCCTGCGAGAGTTCGCGGCTTGGTGGAAGAGTGGGCGGAGTTGCATAAACAAGAATTGCTTGAGATGTGGGAAACCAAGGAATTCCACAAAATTCAACCTTTGGTTTGAGGAGACGGCAATGATCGTGAACGTCCAGGACGCGCGCTACCTCGACGGCTATCGCATCTGGCTGAAGTTCAACACTGGCGAATCAGGCGAGGTTGATTTGCGCGATATGGTGTTCAAATACAACATTGCCGTACCGCTACGCGATACCGAGAAATTCAAACAATTCAAACTTGACGCATGGCCGACTTTGACTTGGGATTGCGGCTTCGATGTATCCCCTGAAACCCTGTATGAGCGCGCAACGGGAAAAGTCATCAAATGGTTGCAGACCGCGTAAAACTGAACTGTTCCGACGGTACCCAACCGAAAACCATCTGGCAGAAAACTGGCAATCAGTCCAAGACATCCTTGCTAAACGTGCTGACCTCCTTCAAGGATAAGATCGAAAAAGCATTTGTCGAAGAACGCAACGCCTGTATCGAGATTTATCTTTAAACTGTAGTGCCCCCATTCCTATACGCGCCTGCTTATAAAATTCCGTTACAATACCCCATGAAAAATTCCGCTGCCTACCAATCTCAGCCGATGACGCTTTGGGAAAACATAGTGGCTGGCATCAAGACGGAACCCTTGGATTATCGGATTCTCCGGGGATAAGGACGGCACGCTGGTGGCCCAGGTCGTTCTTGAAGCCATGCTCGCGGCAACATCCTCCAGTCGTACCCGTACTGTAGCGTATGCTTAATGATTGGCTTAATAGACTCGCAAAGTTGCGAGTTGACAGAGCTTCTGGGTTAAGGCGGATTAGGGAAAGCGATGAGCGCCCGGCTTATCCCCGCCCAGCACCACGCAACCCAAAATGGCACAAGTGAAAATCCTCCAAATCGCTCTGGATGTCCCGCTCGACACCCTGTTTGACTACTCCGTAGCGGATCAGAACGACGCCGCCATCGGCGACCGGGTTCTGGTTTCATTCGGGCGGCGCCAGATGGTCGGCGTGGTCGCCGGAATTGCCAGGCATTCCGACCTGCCGCCGGGGCGCATCAAACCGGTGCTTCAGGTCTTCCACGACACGCCGCCCCTTGCCGAGGAAATCTTCCGGCTGCTGCGCTTCTGCGCCGATTACTATCACCATCCTTTGGGCGAAGTCGTCCTCAATGCCCTGCCCGTTCCTTTGCGCCAGACCCGGCCGGTTGCGCGCGTCAAACCGACCGGCTACCGCTTGACCGAGGCGGGACGTGCGCTAGCAACCGATGCCTTGCCCGCCCGCGCCACCGTCAAGCGCAAGCTGCTGCAAAGCCTGAAAGAAGCCGACACGCTGCTGCGCAGCGACATTGCCGCGCTTTCCCCAAGCGCTCCGCAGGCCATCAGGGAATTTATCGCGCAGGGATGGGCGGAGGAAAGTGATGACATTGCCGAATCGGCGCCAACATCAGCATGTAGGGTGGGCACGCCTTTGTGCCCGCGCGGGAATACGCGTGGGCACAAAGAACGTGCCCACCCTACCAAACTGACGCCCGCGCAGGAACAAGCAGTCGCCGCCATTCTGTCCGGCCTGGATCAGTTTCAGGTCTGGTTGCTGTATGGCATTACCGGCAGCGGCAAGACGGAAGTCTATTTGCGAGTCATCGCACAGATTTTGCAGCAAGGCGGACAGGTCTTGGTGCTGGTGCCGGAAATCAACCTCACGCCGCAGTTGGAGTCGCGCTTCCGCGCCCGCCTCCCGGATACCTGCCAAGTCAGCTTGCACAGCCGCCTCTCCGCCGGGGAGCGCCTGCGCCATTGGTCGCTGGCCCAGTCCGGGCAAGCCAAAATCGTGCTCGGCACCCGCCTGGCCCTGTTCACGCCGATGCCGAAACTGAAGTTGATCGTGGTGGACGAAGAACACGACAGCTCGTTCAAGCAGCAGGACGGGCTGCGTTATTCCGGCCGCGACATGGCCATCGCACGCGGCAAACAGGCCGGTACCCCGGTGATTCTCGGTTCTGCCACACCCGCCCTGGAAACCTGGCACAACGCCCGCACAGGCCGCTACCACATGCTGGAACTGCCGGCGCGAGCCATCGCGGAGGCCGCGCTGCCGTCCATCCGCTGCATCGACATCAGCCGCGCCAAGCTGGCCGATGGCCTGTCCGACCCCCTGATCGAGGCGTTGCGCCTGCGCCTGGAACGCGGCGAGCAAAGTCTGGTTTTCATTAACCGCCGTGGCTATGCCCCGGTGATGCGCTGCGGGCAGTGCGGATGGGTCTCCACCTGCCACCGCTGCTCCAGCCGACTGGTCGTTCACCTGCGGGAGAAACGCCTGCGCTGCCATCATTGCGGCCACGAATCGCGCATCCCCCCCGCCTGCCCGGATTGCGGCAATGCCGATCTGGCGCCCCTCGGCCAAGGCACCCAGCGACTGGAGGAGTCATTGGGCCGCCTGTTTCCCACCGCCTGCATTTTGCGCGTCGACCGCGACAGCGCCCGGCGCAAGCACGCCTTGCCCGAAATGCTGGAGCGCATCCACGCGGCCGAGGTGGATATCGTGATCGGCACCCAGTTGCTGGCGAAGGGCCACGATTTCAAGAAGCTCACTCTGGTCGGCGTGGTGAATGCGGACGGCGCACTTTACAGCGCCGATTTCCGCGCCTCTGAGCGTCTCTTCGCGCAGCTGATGCAGGTCGCGGGGCGCGCCGGGCGCGACACCCTCCCCGGCGAAGTGCTGATCCAGACCCAGTTTCCCACTCACCCCCTGTTCCAGGCGCTGATCCGGCACGACTATCCGGGATTTGCCGAAACCCTGTTGAGCGAGCGCAAGCAGGCGGAATTTCCGCCCTATTGCCATCAGGCTCTGCTGCGCGCCGAAGCGGTGCAAATGGAAACCGCCCTGGCGTTTTTGCGCAAGGCGAAGGGTGTGGCTCCCCGCGATTTCGACGTCAGCCTGTTCGATCCGGTGCCGGCACAAATGGCACGCCTGGCCGGCATGGAGCGCGCCCACCTGCTGGCCCAGGCCGCATCCCGGGGCGCTTTGCAGGCTTTTCTAGGCGCCTGGAACAAGGCGCTGTTCGGCTTGGGCGGAAACGTGCGGTGGGCGCTGGATGTCGACCCTCTGGAGTTTTAGTGCAGCGCGAACGAATAGCCGTTAAAATGTCGGTTTTACGCACGAGCTGCCGCCTTGAAACATCGCCTTTCCGAACTTTTTGTCCAAGCCCTGAAAGAAGTCGCGCCGGAACACGCCGCCACCGCTTTTGAAATCACTCGCCCCAAACAGGTGCAACACGGCGATTTCGCCTGCAATCTGGCGATGCAGCTGGCGCGTCCAATGCGCGGCAACCCGAGGGAAATCGCGACACGGCTGCTCCACGCTCTGCCCGCTTCGCCTTTTGTGGAAAAAATGGAAATCGCCGGCGCCGGCTTCATCAACCTGTTTTTGACCCCGGCTACCAAACAGCAGATCATCAAGCGCGTCCTGGCGCAAGGAGCGGATTTCGGTCGCAGCACTTTGGGACAAGGGCTCAAAATCCAGGTCGAATTCGTTTCCGCCAACCCCACCGGCCCGCTGCATGTCGGCCACGGACGCGGCGCGGCGTTTGGCATGAGCCTGTCCAGTGTGCTGGAAGCCGCCGGCTATAAAGTTGCCCGCGAATATTACGTCAACGATGCCGGCCGGCAGATGGATATCCTGGCGCTGTCCACCTGGCTGCGCTACCTGGAACTGAACGGCG